>JAFAGE010000397.1 GCA_023423015.1 Bacteroidota bacterium | reverse complement strand
CCACAACATATTTGTGATGAGTATCTACGATGTGGTCAATGAGTTCTGAAGCTGTGAGTTTCGTTAGCGGATCATCGGTTCTGGCTGATGCGAGCGATTGCTGCAGTTCCTGCTCGATCGGCACCGCATTAAGGTTCTTCTCGTCGCAGGCTTCTGATAACGTTCGTTTCCCTTTGCAACAGAAATCAAGACCATATTTGTCTAATATCTTCGACGCCCTGAAATCGTTTCTTACAATTTCGGCAAGGGGTAAATCCTGGAGTTCCTGAGCCATGAGTATTTATTTTAGGAGTAGTTAATGAATTTAATGCGGAGACTTCTATACCGCCACCGCACCCGGATGCGAGCAAATCTCCGCATGGATGCCTGAGATGTTGATGACCTAATACATGTGTATATATGATTATTATCACCCTCATTCATTTGTTCAGGTAAGCCGCTGCTTTTACCTTTGTGTTGGTGAAACGGCGTTTGCTCCTGATATTGACTATACTTCTGTTTAGCGAAACAACAGAACTGTACCAGCTGGTGAAGCTGCCGGCATTGTATACGCACTATCATGCACACCAGAAACTTAATCCAGAAGTAAGTTTTCTTACCTACCTCTCTATGCACTACCTCGGCGACGACGATAATAAGAACGACGACGAGGAAGATATGAAACTGCCTTTTAAGAAGAGTTGCGTTGATGCTTCTTCTTTTCTTGCCACACCCACCATCAAAACAGTGGCAATATCTCCGCAGGAATGGCCCGTCAAGGAAAACTTTGGCGCAGAACACTCCCAATTCTATTTCAATCCGGCAGGGCAGTCACTCTTTCGTCCTCCACGGGTTTAATCCACACTCTTAGTTTGCCAGAATTGTGGCCAAATGGTTTTCTGCTTTACAGAAGCAGAAGCCGATTTTCCGTGCATTAACACTATTCCATATGTTAAACAAGATTATCCGGTTTTCCGTTACCAATAAATTGGCCGTGGGCTTGTTTATGCTGGTGTGGATTGTTTATGGTTCGTACCAGCTCACGCAATTGCCCATTGATGCTGTTCCCGAAATTACGAACGACCAGGTGCAGGTGATTACGTCTGCTCCGGCACTCGGTGCAGAAGATGTAGAGCGACTGATTACGTTTCCGATTGAACTGGCTGTAAGCAATGTTCCCGGCATTAAAGAAAGCCGGAGCATGTCGCGATTCGGATTATCGTTAATCACCATCGTGTTTGAAGATGGCACCGACGTATACTGGGCGCGGCAACAGGTGACCGAACGACTCTCGCAGGTAGAAATCACCAGCAACGCAAACACTCCTTTTCTGGCGCCGGTAACAACCGGCTTGGGAGAAATCTATCAATATGTGCTGAAGCCAAAGAATGGTTACGAGAATAAATATTCCCTTTCCGATCTGCGATCGATCCAGGATTGGTCTGTCAGGCGTCAGATACTCGGAACGCCCGGAGTTGCAGATGTATCCACGTTCGGTGGTGAGTTGAAACAGTACGAGGTGGCGGTGAATCCGCTTCAATTAAAAGCCATGAACCTCAGTATTGCCGATATTTTTTCGGCACTTGAGCGTAATAATCAGAATACAGGTGGCGCATACATCGAGAAGGGTCCGGCGGTGTTGTTCATCAGGAGCATTGGTCTTACGCGGTCAATTGAAGATATCAACAGGATTGTGGTGAAAGAGAATAATGGAATTCCTGTATTGATCGGGCAGGTAGCAGATGTGCGGCAGGGTTCAGCTGTTCGTTATGGCGCGTTGACGATGGCGGGAGAAGGGGAAGTATGCGGTGGAATTGTGCTGATGTTGAAGGGGGGGAATTCTTCGCAAGTGGTGAAAGCCGTGAAAAAGCGTATTAAAGAAATAGAAAAGACACTTCCCGAGGGTTTGCAGATTGAACCATTCCTCGATCGTACCAAGATGGTAAATAATGCAATCGGTACCGTTGAAAGAAACCTGCTTGAAGGAGCATTGATAGTAGTTCTGGTGCTGGTTCTTTTTCTCGGTAATCTTCGCGCAGGATTCATCGTTGCTTCCGTGATTCCGTTGTCGATGTTGTTTGCGGTAACCATGATGAACACCTTTGGTGTGAGCGGTAACCTGATGAGCCTCGGCGCACTTGATTTTGGATTAATAGTAGACGGTGCAGTCATCATTGTGGAAGCAGTTCTCCACCACCTTCATTCATCGAAAAAATATGCAAAGCTGAATGTTCTATCGCAGCAGGAGATGAACACAGAGGTTATCAATTCTTCATCAAGAATGATGAACGCTGCAGTATTTGGCCAGATCATCATTCTTATTGTGTATCTACCGATCTTATCGTTAACTGGAATAGAAGGAAAGATGTTTAAGCCCATGGCACAAACGGTTGCTTTTGCAATATTGGGAGCGTTCATCCTTTCGCTCACCTATGTTCCGATGATCAGTTCGCTGGCTATCAGTAAACGAATAGTACAGCGGCCAAATTTCTCAGAACGCCTGATGCATCGCCTGGAGATTATATACCAGCGCATGCTTCGCAGGGCATTAAGGGTTCGTGCGTTGCTCGTAGCGGGCACATTTGCAATTTTTGTTTTTGCAGTTCTTGTATTCATGCGAATGGGCGGAGAATTTATTCCGCAACTGGAGGAAGGTGATTTCGCCGTGGAAACGCGCATGCTGGTCGGAACCAATTTAACCGCAACGATTGATGCTATCAACCGGATAGCAGACACGCTACAGGCACAATATCCGGAAGTAGAAAAGATTGTCAACCGGATCGGCACTGCCGAACTTCCTACTGACCCGATGCCAATCGAGGGTGGCGACATGGTTATTGTTCTCAAGAAAAAATCGCAATGGAAAAATGCAAAGAGTTTCTCTGAACTCGCAGATAAAATGTCGGAGACTGCGCAGCGTGTTGTTCCCGGGGTAACCACGGGTTTCCAGTATCCTGTTCAGATGCGCTTCAACGAGTTGATGACCGGTGCAAAACAGGATGTGGTGTGTAAAATATTTGGTGAAGATCTCGATCAGCTTGCACGTTATGCCGATCAGCTCGGTAGCATCGCTTCGTCAGTAGAGGGAACGGCCGATATGTATATTGAAACGGTTACCGGCATGCCCCAGATAGTTATCGACTTCAACCGTGCAGAAATTGCAAAGTATGGCCTGGATATTCAACTGCTCAACCGAACAATCAATGCTGCATTTGCCGGAGCAGTTGCAGGTAAAGTGTACGAAGGTGAGAAGAGTTTTGACCTGGTAGTGAGAGTGGGCAACGAAAACAGGAAGGATATTGAAGACGTACGCAACCTGCAGGTTAGTACGCCTTCGGGTTTGCAGATCCCGCTTAGCCAGGTGGCAACAATAGAAGAGATTGAAGGCCCAAACCAGATACAACGTGAAAACGCTCATCGCAGGATCATTGTTGGATTCAATGTGCGTGGCCGTGATGTTGAGTCCATCGTGGATGAATTGCAGCAAAAAGTAAATTCTCAATTAAAAATGGACGATGGATATACCATCAGCTATGGTGGAGCTTTTGAGAATCTGCAGCAGGCCAAGCAACGGCTCAGCATTGCTGTGCCGGTAGCCCTGGTGTTGATCTTCGCTATGCTTTATTTCGCTTTTACATCACTAAAAGATGCAGCACTCATTTACACTGCAATACCATTGTCGGCGATCGGGGGCGTATTTGCCCTTGCACTGCGCGACATGCCATTCAGTATTTCTGCAGGCGTAGGTTTTATTGCCCTGTTTGGTGTAGCGGTATTGAACGGGATAGTAATGATGTCGGAAATCAACCGGATCCGCAGGGAAGGTAAGATCACTGATATCTACCAGGTTGTGTTAGCCGCCACCAGGAACCGTCTACGTCCCGTTCTGATGACGGCATCAGTAGCTTCTTTAGGTTTTCTGCCAATGGCTTTGAGTAATGGCGCAGGGGCAGAAGTGCAGCGTCCATTAGCAACAGTTGTAATTGGTGGATTAGTATCTGCAACCTTCCTCACCTTGTTCGTTCTGCCGGCTATCTACCTTCTGTTTAAACGCATGACGGTGAAGACGCAAAAAAAACAGGTACCTGCTGCTGTGACCATTTTGCTGATTTGTTTGTCGGGTATCCCGGCCTCTGCACAATCGACGCAGCGGGTGTCTCTTGAACGGGCTATAGAAGTTGCAACTAAAAACAACAACAGGCTGAAAAGTGTGCAGTTGAATGAACGTGCAGCTGAACATTTACAAAAGACAGGGTTCAACCCCAATAAGGCGGAATTAACGGCCGATTATGGAAAGGTTAACAGCGCGTATAATGACAACCGTCTCGGGCTTTCTCAAAGCATCAGCTTTCCTTCTGTATATGTTCATCAGACAAAAATGTTGAAGTCGGACTTCCAGGTAGCGAAATACGATACAAAAATGGCGGAGCTGGCATTGGGGAGAGCAGTGAGTGAATTGTTCGCAGAATATTTATCGATGGAGAAACGCAGGGTATTGCTGAATTATGCCGACAGCATTTATCGTTTGTTTGAGGAAAAGGCCGAGCTGCGGTTTCAACAGGGTGCGGCCAACATCCTCGAAAAAACTTCAGCGCAAAGCCAGCGACAGCAGATCAGCAATCAGCTTCAGATGCTGGAAACAGATCTTAAAACGGCTTTGAACCGGTTCAACGCATTGCTGCAGGATTCCATTGCATACATTCCTGATGCAGCAACAGGTGAAATTCAGATCGCTTCAGCAGCATTTGAACAGGTGGCTGAAGTAAATAATCTTCCTGCAGTTCAACGGGCAAACGCATTGGCTGAAAGTGATTTTCACCGCTGGAAAAAAGAAAAGTCTCTTCTCTTGCCTGATCTCACTCTCGGCTACAGTAATCAGAGTCTCCAGGGTTTACAGAATATCAATGGCAGGGAAGTGTTTTACAGCAGTGGCTATCGCTTCAGTTATGTGAGTGCCGGCATCTCTATTCCAATATTCTTCCGATCGCAGGCTGGCAGGGCAGAAGCAGCAAGATTATCGTGGCAGTCGAAGTTGAACCAGGCCAATGATGTTGCGATCCGGCTTCGCGCGGATGTAGACAATGCTAAAAAGGAAGTAGAAAAGTTCAGACGGATGGTTGACTATTATGACCAGACCGGGTTTAAAAATGCTGAAGCAATCATAAACGTGGCCAGCCAGCAATTCCAGGAGGGTGAAATTAATTACCTGGAATGGGTAATGCTTGTTAATCAGGCAATCACCATCCGTAACGACTACATCAATAATTTGAGAGAATACAACCAGGCAGTGATCAGCCTGAATTACATCAACAATCAATGATATTTATTATGAAATACATTCTCATACCATTCATCGTGTTTTTACTGTATAGCTGCAGTACAGGCAACGTTGACCAGGTATCAACAAATGATTCTGCAAACACAACCGCAACGGAAACGCAGAGGGTGGTATTAAGCAACGAACAACTAGCCAGTGCAGGAATAGAAACCGGCCATCCCGTCTGGGAAAACATCAGCAGCACAATTAAACTGCAAGGTACTATCGACGTTCCGCCGAGCCACCATGTTAATCTCAGCTTTCCCTTAGGTGGCTACATCAGATCGACATCTATCTTACCGGGGAAGGCCGTAAAGAAAGGGGAGGTGCTTGCAATTATCGAAGACATGCAGTTTGTGCAATTACAGCAGGAATATCTGACGTCGAAAACAAACCTTGAACTCGCAACAAGGGAATTTGAAAGACAGCAGGTTTTAAATTCCAGTAAGGCAAGCAGTGATAAAGTGTTACAACTTGCCAAAGCGGAAATGGACAGGCAAAACATATTAAAACATGCGCTCGGGCAAAAGCTTCAGTTAATCGGAATTGATGCCGGCAGGTTGCAGCCTTCTACCGTGTCTCGGTCTGTTCCCATTCGTTCACCGATCAATGGTTTTGTATCAAAGGTGAATATCAGCATCGGAAAATATACTTCGCCCACAGATGTGCTCTTCGAATTGTTGGATCCTGCAGATATGCATCTCGCCCTGCGCGTGTATGAAAATGATCTTGCGAAAATAGAAAAGGGAGGAAAAGTGACAGCTTTCAACAACAATAATCCCGCCAAACGCTACGGTGCGAAGGTGTTGCTGGTTAATCCCAACTTCGACGAAAACAGGTCGGCAGAGATCCATTGTCATTTTGACAAACCCGATGCGGGTTTGTACCCGGGTATGTTTATGAACGCCGAAGTTGCTGTCAGTAATTTGAGGGCACTGGTAGTTCCGGAAGATGCCATAGTACGGTGGGCAAACAAATATTATGTGTTCGTGAAAGAAAGGGATGGAAGCTTCACCATGACTGAAGTTAAACCGGGTATTACTTACGAAGGCAGACAGCAGATTGAGAATAGTGCAATCAGCGACAGTACCACACTGGTAGTGAGGAATGCATTTTCGTTATTAATGAAGCTGAAGAACACCGAAGAGGAAGGATAACCTGTTCTTAATTCGCGTGGTTGTTCATCATTTCGATAACCTCGAAGCCTGCTTTCTTAAACTGATTTCGGAAACTATCGATTGCCGTGATCTTGTTCTTGTACATCGAACTCACCGAGTTTACAATGCTGTGGAGGAACGCTGCAGACGAATCAGTGGCTTTCGGATGTGAATACAAGCCTGTGAAACTAAATTCCTGTTTCGAGTTGCTGTAGCTAACGATTTCAGCATTGGACGGTTTGGTTACAACGAACCAGGCACATCCCATCAGTATGTCGTTTTCGGTCCAGGTGTAACAATGTTCTCCTCTCTGGAACCTGTACATCGCGTCTGACAAGAATTGCTTCCGGTCTGGTGCATTGCTTTGTTGATCGTAATGCAGGAGATCGCGGATATTGTCTTGCTGAAATTTCACCAATTCCGGGTTGTGATGAATGCCCTTCGAAATGATCCAATATTTTACTGCCGGTTTTGCGCCCCCTTTGTCTGTGATAAGCGCCTTAGTTTTCAGGGTAATGTTGTCCTTTGCTTCACGTAATGCCTTCTTCACCTTCCTGGTAAAAATTGCTCCTTCCAGGAATCTCTTTGTTTTCGATTTCAGGCGCGCGATAGAACCGTAATATTTATTTCCAACGGTGAGGTGGTATGCTGTAGTATAATCGTTAGCAAGGCGGTCCTTATATGTATCACCTCCTGGTGTAAGATCAAATACTTCTATGCCTTCCTGCGCAAGCAGTTTGGCAAGCAGGTAGAAATGCACAATGCCCGGAGAATATTTGGCGTAAGATGGAGAATGTGAATTCAATCCCTGGAGGTGCAGCCATTTATCGCCAATTACGCCTACGTTCGAAGCAATAATATGGTCGTTAAGTTTCAACACCGTAGCGTGCAACAGATCCTGTTCAAATAATTTCAACAGGAAGGTCTTTCTCAATGGATCAGACTTAAAATGAAGTTTATTATATAAAGCCCCTTTGCGGAAATCGAATTGTGATGCAAGTTCATCAAACACCGACATAAAAGTGTCATGATCCTGGATACGTTCGAATTGAAGATTTCCCAACCGTTTCAAACGGTTTAGTCTTTCTCTTTTTTTCCGGGTATCAGCCTCACAGTTCATCTGGTTGTCGTTGATGAGCATCAGCGGCTGCTGGTATTCGCGAACTATACAGCGGCGTGTCCATTCAGGATTGTTCTTCGCAAAATGCAGCGGCGTTTCTTTAGGAATGTACTTCAGTAATATCTTGCTTTTCGGAAAAGCTGTCAGTACTTTCTGTAGCGCTGTTTCGATGAAAGATTCGTCTGATGCGTCAGGCGACAACCAGGTGACATATTCCGCGAGGTTTCCACCGGCTCCGGTAATTTCACCGTGCGGATCCCTGGCAAGACATAAAAGGCCGGAAAGTGTTCCATTCACTTCTGAGTGTACCAGGAGAGGTAGTGCTTTTTTGTGGTACACACGATACCAGGTGCTTACGAACGTGTATGATTGAAAAGGCGTTTTCCACGCACACTTATTGTAAAGTTCATTCCAATTATCTCTGAAATAAACATCATCGAGCAAATGCAATACCTCCTCTCCTTTGAGCAGTTCAATGGTTCGCGTTTGCCTCACAATTTCTACAGGTTTGGTATTGAGCATTGCTGCCAACTTGAGTCGGAACGTTTAAATAAGAAAACGGGTAGATTAAGGATCAGGCGTTTGTAAGAGGAATATGGAGAAAATTAAAGTAAACGAAAGCCAACTTAAAAACACCTTAAAGAGCCTTAAGGCGGAAAAAAGATGTAACTGTTTGATAATAATCAATTTACTGACGCAACATTGA
The DNA here is from genome assembly GCA_023423015.1 of Bacteroidota bacterium. Lineage (GTDB taxonomy): Bacteria > Bacteroidota > Bacteroidia > Chitinophagales > Chitinophagaceae > Flavitalea. Next base: position 557 of record JAFAGE010000397.1, on the reverse strand, counting down.
TCGGGCAGAAAAAAGCCGGCCTGGGCCGGCAACTCAAAGCGAGAGTATCTGCGAAAAAAAACTATTGTCTCAAATTAAATGGAACAAAGCTTAAAAAGGACTTAAAAGATGTTGATTTTTGCTATTACACTCCTAAATTATACTTGCATTTCACGAACACGCCATGTATTTTGACGGAATTTGGCAACTATTATGGACGACAGGAAAAATATCGTTGTAATCGAGGATGAGAAATTTGTTCAGGCTAATCTTGAAGACCATTTACAACGCAGTGGGTTCAATGTGTTTGCATACTCTTCGGCAGAGGCTGCGATGGATTCAAATATGTTGGAAGTTGCCGACGCCATTATAATGGATATAGGGTTGCCGGGTATCAATGGCCTGGAAGCCACCGACAAGATCAAAAATACTTATAGTGGAATGCCGGTGTTGATGTTGACTGCATTCGGCGATGTTGCCCATCGTGTTCAGGGTTTGGATACCGGGGCCGACGACTACATTATCAAGCCATTCTTCATGGAGGAATTGCTTGCGCGGTTGAAGGCGGTGTTGAGACG
>JAFAGE010000392.1 GCA_023423015.1 Bacteroidota bacterium | reverse complement strand
ACAGATATCAGCCGCGTGTCGTCATCAACCATGAACCTGGTTGCTTTGAAAGTAAATGGTAAGGTGGTTAAGACAGCTACAGTATTGCGGAAGAAAACACGTTGAGTATATTTGAAGGTAAGTGTTCGAAAAACTTACCTTCATTACATGAATAAATTGGATTTGCACCAGCGCACCGCAGTGATCACCGGCGGTGCGCGTGGTTTTGGTTATGCGATAGCAGAAAGAATGCTGGAGTCGGGTGCAAGTGTAAGCCTGTGGGATGTGGATGCCTCAAGGCTCGAAACGGCCGCACAGATGCTTGCAAACAGGGGCCGCGTACACACTGCAGTATTGGAACTAACCGATGAACAGGAAATTCTGCGGGCCAAACAGGAAGCAATCTCTGCTTTTGGAAAAATTGATGTCCTCGTAAATAATGCAGGCATTACCGGCGGAAATGCACCCACCTGGGAACTCGATCCGCAAACCTGGCGGAAGGTTGTCGATGTAAATCTTATTGCACCGTATCTTCTTTGTCGCGCGATTGTGCCACACATGCTTGAGCAGAAGTATGGCCGCATTATTAATATTGCTTCGATTGCCGGTAAAGATGGTAATCCCAATGCATCTCATTACAGCGCGTCAAAAGCTGGTTTGATTGCTCTCACAAAGTCGCTTGCCAAAGAAGTGGCCACGCAGAACATACTGGTAAACTGTGTAACACCCGCCGCGGCGCGCACAGAAATGTTCGACCAGATGGAACAGCACCATATCGACTACATGACCTCGAAAATACCCATGGGCAGATTGTTGCAGGTGCACGAGCTTTCCGCATTGGTATCCTGGCTCGCTACCGAAGAATGTTCATTCAGCACAGGCGCCGTTTTCGATATTTCCGGCGGAAGGGCTGTATATTGAATATTCAAACGAATGCATGGCCGATCCGTTACTGCTGCAAAAAACACTTGCCAAGATCTCGCGAAGATTGCTGCCTTTTCTTCTGCTGATGTACATCATGGCATTTCTCGACCGGTCGAACCTTGGCTTTGCAAAAAATGCTTTTCAACTTGATACGGGACTATCTGATGCCGTGTATGCATTCGGTGCAGGCGTTTTCTTCATTGGCTATGCAATTTTTGAAATTCCCTCCAACCTCATTATGCATCGCGTGGGTGCCAAACGCTGGATGTTCCGCATCATGGTATCGTGGGGGTTGATTTCATCGCTGATGTTTTTTGCGAATAACGCCACCACATTCTACCTGTTCCGGTTCCTGCTAGGTGCAGCAGAAGCGGGATTCTTCCCGGGGGTAATTTATTACCTCACTTACTGGTTTCCCACGCGCATGCGTGCGCGGTCTGTCGGTATCTTCTATTTTGGAATACCGCTTAGTCTCATCATCGGTGGACCACTGTCCGGATCATTACTCGAGCTCGACGGACTTGCCGGATGGAAAGGATGGCAATGGATGTTCCTGGTAGAAGGACTGATGGCAGTAGTTGTTGGGATCTGGGCATACTGGTACCTCGATAGCAAACCGCGTGATGCAAAGTGGCTGAATGATGAAGAAAAAGGTGCAGTAGAGAAAATGCTTCACGACGAGAACAGCCAGAAGCCCGGCGATGCTCCCGGGTCTGTGCTAAAAACGATGGGGAATCGCAAGGTGCAATACTTCTGTCTTATCTATTTCATGATCCAGATTTGCTTATACGGTGTAGTCTACTACCTGCCCGCGCATATTGCAATGCTCACAGGTGAGGCAATAGGATTACAGGTGGGATTGATAACTACCATTCCCTGGCTATTTGCGCTACTTGCTGCCTGGCTGATTCCTTTGATGGCCGACAAAACGGGGCAGAGAAGATGGATTGCGGCGGGTTCATTGCTACTCGCCGCTATTGGCCTGGTTGTAACTGTTGCATTCGATGCTCCCATTCCGGCCATTGCAGGAATGTGCCTTGCCACCTCGGGAATAATTGCTGCGCAGCCGGTGTTCTGGACTTTTCCTACATCCTACCTCTCGGGTGTAGCTGCGGCAGGTGGAATTGCTTTTATTAATTCAATGGGAACACTCGGCGGATTTGTGGCGCCAAATATGAAAACATGGGCGGAAGCTGAATTCAATTCAGCCTTTGCGGGCATGATGGTGCTCGCAGCGAGCGCCATCATTGCCGCAGGACTGATTTATTTTGCGAGGAAAGTAGTAGACTGAGGTGTTTCAGATTTCTCGAGTTTATTGAGTGTTGCATCCAGGTCGGCGCGCGACATCCAGGTTTTTCCTACCATCACACCTTCGATCTTTTTTGTATTTGAAATGTCTTCAAGTGGATTGCCATTCACAAGAATGAGGTCGGAAAATGCACCGGCTTTGATGACGCCAATCTGCCCCGGTTTTCCAAGAAAGCGGCCAACATTTGCCGTTCCGGTTTTCAATGCTTCATAGGGAGTAAGCCCTGCATCCACCAGGTATTGAAGTTCATGGTGAGTCGAAATTCCCGGCACGTTAAAAATTTGGGGAGCATCGCAGCCCAATAATAAACCAACACCCGCTTTATTGCATTCGAAAATCATTTTGCGCCGCAGCCCGATGTATTGTGCAACTTTTGCCGAATCATATCTTGAATCGTTGAGCAATCCATTTTTTACATTCACCCAATTGTCAATTGTTTTCTGATCCATGTATTTCATTTCAGGATCGTTGCGGAAAGACTCAGCATCTCGCGCAGGGGTCATCCAGCGTTCAGCGAGGGCCTGTGTCGGAACCACCCAAACATTATTCTTTTTCAGGGCCTGCACCAATGAAGGTAACCGCGAAACGTCTGCACGATCGGCCACAAATATGCCGAACAGACCCACCTGGTCTTCCGGGATGTTTTCAATGCCGGGAACAATGCCTTCAACAAATGCATCGAGGTGGTCGATGGTTTGTTGTTTTGCATCAATTGCTTTCCACACACCTACATGAAACGACACGTGGCCGGCAAAGGGAATGTTCACTTCCTTAGCTGTTGATGCCACCGCGTTGAAATTTTCCAGCGTTAGTCCGGGATGGATCTTCAGGAAATCGTAACCTGCTTTTTTCTGGTCGCGCACTTTGGCTGCTCCTTCTTCAGGAGTTTTCACCGTGCTGCCACTAATTGATGGTCCCGAGGTAATAAATCGCGGACCTACGAATTCTCCGCTGTTCAGCATTCTGCGCAATTCAAGGTGTTTGGGATGACCAAGCATACCTCGCACTGTGGTTATGCCATGTGCAGCAAAAAGCTGCATCACCTCTTTCATCGGTTGCAGGTCGTCAACAGGAGGAACATGGCCGTGCATTTCAGCAAGGCCCGGCATCAGGTATTTACCAGAGCCATCTACAACAATAACATCATTTCCATACTTCGCTCCCGATTTTTTGAGCGACACAATTTTCCCGTTTTCAGTCAATACATCCTGTCCGGATAACACACCCTCTTTCTCCATCGTCACTACATTCACATTCTTAAACACCACTTTTTTGTTGCCGGATGCTTGTGAGTAACATGCTGTGTAACACAAGATGGCCACACAGGCTAGCAGTAGTCCTGATCTTTTCATTTAAGCTGATGATTTAATGACATTATTTCAATCGTTCATACATTTCTACCGACTTCTCTCCCTGATCATTTACGATGGTTTGCGTGTAGGCATCTTTCCCTCTCATTTCGATATCGATTTCTACCGGTTTGCCCACCAACGAGGTATAGAATGTGGAGTTAATATTGGTTTCCTGCGTTTTTTTATCATTCAACATTTTGAATGTGCCATACCCGTAAGCGGAATAGAAGTTGTTTGAAGCAGGATCTTTATTGGGGTTTGCCCAGATAAAGTAACCCGATTCATAAATCTTGAATTGGGTCTTCCTGATATTCCTTACGGTATCGCCATTCTTGTTGATGAGAATGTCGCGTTGCTGGGACCACGCACCATCGAGCGGAGAGTGTGGTTCCTTGCCCCCTTTGTCGTATTCTTCAGTGAGGAGGAAAACTCCCGAGGTATCCTGGTAGCGGATCACCTGGCGGAAACCGTTGGGTAAGGGGCTGATGGAAAGTACTGCCGTGTCGCGTACTTCGCCCGCAGAAGATGTGTAGAAAATGTATTCCTTCACAGTGTCGTCGTTCTGCCGGTAAATAGCAATGCCATATTCGCCGAAAGAGTCTGTGGCGCGCGGTGAGGCATACATCATGAATTTGTCGCTGAAAATTTTCAGCTGTTCCTTTTTGAGCAGGGTGTCTCCGGTCCCATCATTTCCAATCTGTTTAACCATTGAGTAAGCGCCCCTGATTGTTGTAGAAGAACTGTCGTTTGAACTTGAATCGTTGCTGCCGGTACCATCCTGGCAAGACACAAAGGTCGCTAGCGCGAGCAGGATGATTATGTTTTTCATGGCAAAAATCTTTATGAAAATTTACGCTTTTTCGCGCGCTATAAAAAATAAACAAATGCACCGACGATGCATATACGTTGTTTGCAAATGATCTAATTTTGCAACTTCGATTAATGCAACATAACAGATACCTGCTCCTTGATGCGAAAGATAACGTAATGGTGGCGCTTGAAACGCTTCCTAAAGGCACACGCATCAGATGCAATCAACAGGAGATTGAACTTACAGAAGACATTCCTGCAAAACACAAATTTTTTCTGAACAATCTTGATACGGGTGAAGATATCATCATGTATGGCGTTCTCGTGGGAAAAGTTCAGTTTCCGGTGAATGCGGGCTCACGAATGACAGTGTTCAATACCAAACATGCGGCGGGATCATACGCATACCGCAACAGGAAACCGCAGTGGGTACCGCCCGATATAAGTGCATTTTCAGGACGTACATTTAACGGCTACCATCGCGCAGACGGGAGTGTGGGCACAGCCAATTACTGGTTGTTTATGCCTACCGTTTTCTGTGAGAACAGGAACCTCGATGTAATCAGGGAGGCATTGCACAACGAATTGGGATATGGAGTAACGGCAAGGTATAAACGATATACCCGCGGGCTGGTGCAGGCGATGAAAGAAGGAAGAGGCCTCAACAATGCAGAAGTTGACCTTGCGCCGGTTTCCCAACCCAATCGTTTATTCCCCAACATAGATGGAATTAAATTTTTGAACCACCAGGGTGGTTGCGGCGGAACACGGGAAGATTCAGCTACACTCAGCAGGTTGCTGGCGGCGTATGCCGATCATCCAAACGTGGCGGGGATCACTATGCTAAGCCTCGGTTGCCAGCATCTGCAGGCATCTGAATTCCTGGAAGAAGTGAAACAACGCAATCCTTCTTTTAACAAGCCGCTGCTGATTTTTGAACAGCAGCAATCACAAAGCGAAGAAGCGCTGATACAGGAAGCTATAAAGAAAACCTTTGAAGGCCTGATTGAAGCAAATAAAAGCACACGGCAGCCGGCGCCTTTGTCAAAGCTTTGTATCGGTGTCAAGTGTGGAGGCAGTGATGGGTTCAGTGGAATTTCAGCAAACCCTGCTGTTGGTTACACGGCCGACCTACTGGTGGCATTGGGCGGGAAAGTATTACTGGCCGAGTTTCCCGAACTATGTGGCACAGAGCAGGATCTGATAGACCGCTGCGTATCGGAAAGTAATGCTGCTAAGTTCATCCGCCTGATGGAATCGTACAACCAGCTGGCTCACCAGGCAGGATCGGGTTTTCACATGAATCCATCGCCCGGCAACATCAAAGATGGCTTGATTACCGATGCTATTAAGTCGGCAGGTGCCGTCCGAAAAGGAGGAAGTTCCCCCGTTGCAGACGTTCTCGACTACACCGAACCTGCTACAAAGCCTGGGTTAAGCCTGGTATGTACGCCGGGTAACGACGTGGAAGCAACTACCGGGCAGGCGGCTTCGGGCGCTACGTTGATCCTGTTCACGACTGGCCTTGGAACGCCGACCGGGAATCCGGTTAGTCCCACCATTAAAATTTCCACGAACACAGAACTCGCGCGAAGAATGGCTGATATCATCGATATAGACGCGGGCCTTGTAGTAACGGGAGAAAAAACGATAGAACAAATGGGCAGCGACATACTTGAATATTGCATTGAAGCTGCGAGTGGAAATGTTATTCCAAAATCAGTACAACTTAACCAGGACGATTTTATTCCCTGGAAGCGTGGCGTATCACTATAACCAACATGGATCTGAAACTAAAAGATAAAGTGTTCCTCGTGAGCGGCGGTGCAAAAGGCATAGGGAAAGGTATTGTGCTTGCCCTCGCTGAAGAAGGCGCAATTCCGGTTATCATTGGCAGAAACGAAGGCGATAACATGGCGTGTGTTGAAGAACTCAAAACAAAGAACCTCGCTGCACATCATGTAGTGGCTGAACTTACTGATCCGCAAGCGTGCAGGAATGCTGTTGAAAAAGCTTCAGCTATTTATGGCAGAATTGATGGTGTGGTGAACAATGCGGGACTTAACGATGGTGTTGGTCTTGAAAATGGGAGCTATGATGCATTCATCAAAAGCCTCCATCGAAGCCTGGTGCACTATTATCTGCTGGCGCACTACTCATTGCCCTACCTCATCAGATCGACGGGCTCCATTCTGAACATCAGTTCTAAAACTGCCGAAACCGGGCAGGGAAATACGTCGGGCTATGCAGCTTCAAACGGAGGTCGCAATGCGCTAACACGCGAATGGGCAGTAGAATTGCTGAAATATAATATCCGTGTGAATGCGATTGTTGTGGCAGAATGTTGGACGCCGCAATATGAAAGCTGGATCAAAACTTTACCCGATCCGGAAAAAAAGCTGGCTGAAATAACTTCAAAGATCCCGCTCGGCAACAGGATGACCACCGTAGAAGAAGTTGCCGCTATGGCTGTTTTTCTTCTGTCGGAAAGATCAAGTCATACAACCGGGCAACTCATCTATGTTGATGGCGGATATGTTCATCTCGACCGTTCACTTGCAAACGCGTAAAAAACTATTTCAAACTCACTCTTGCGCCATTGGAAGCGGCAGACTTATAAATCGCTTCCACAATCCTGATGTCGCGCAAACCTTCTTCACCCGGAACCAGCATCGGTTTATTTTGCATGATGGCAAGTGAATCATCTTCCATCTGCATACGTTGCTGATTTGGTATTTCGTAAGGAAAGTTGATTTCGCCCAATGGACTTGATCCACGAACGCCTGCATATCCAGAGTACGGTGAAAGTTTCAGATCTCCTTTTTCGAACGCAACGTTTAAGAAGTTTATGTTTTCGCCGAAGCTGGTTTTTATGTCAGCGATCACACCACCCGGAAATTCAAGTTTTGCAACAGTAGTTTCATCTAAGCCATCTTTGTAAATCTCGGGCCGTGTGGTAGAGGTTTTTGCATCGAACACTGCAATGGGTTCCATGCCGGTGCCTAGTCTTGCACCCTGGATCGCATACACACCCATGTCGTACAATACGCCTCCTCCAAGTGCACGATTTTGTTTCCAGTGATTGGTGCGCGACTCGAAGTACCCGGCTGCGCAGCCCAGGCTTTTAACTTTGCCGAGCGATTTCTCCTTTACAATTTTTCGCCAGGCCTGTGTGTTGGGTTCGTGGTGCAAGCGATAACCGATTGCGAGGCTGCGCTTGTTCTTCTTACATGCGTCAATCATCGCGCGGCACTCTGCTTCGGTCATTGCCATCGGTTTCTCGCACCAGACATGTTTGCCTGCATTGGCACCGCGAATGGTGTATTCCTTGTGCATGGAAGGTGGAAGCACAACGTAAACAACATCAATGTCGTCGTTGTTTGCTATTTCATCGAAGTTCTGGTAGTTGTAAATGTTTTTATCGGGGATGTTATACTTCTGCTTCCATGTTTCAGCCTTCGATGGTGTACCTGTTACGATGCCAGCGAGGTAGCAGTTCTTTGCAATTTCCAATGCCGGTGCAAGCAGGTCGGTACTATAGTACCCTAATCCGATCAGCGCCACTCCGAGCTTGTCTTTCTTTTTTGTTGCTGCTTTTAATGCCGATGAAGCGGTCATCAATGCGGCACCGCCCAATGCCAATGTTTTGATTGCCTCTCTTCTGCTTGTATGTGACATAACGGATATTTTTTACAAGTTACTTAATAACGAAAAAACCCCGACGGTTCCGTCGGGGCTTTTATTGATGATCCCTATGAATGTTATCTTGATTTTACCACCTGCTGCACAGCTGAACCTGATTCGGACTGCAACCTGAGTACGTAAGTACCTGCCTGAACATCGCTCATGCTTATGGTTTCTGTCTGGCTCGCACGGCCGTTCACCACACGCTTGATCATTTTACCATCTGTATTAAACATGTCGTACACCACTTTCTGATCCTGCCATGAAGCCGGTATCGTGATTCGTAATTCGCTCATCACCGGATTTGGGTATGTAGTAATCGAAGCGGTATGTGTTGCTGCCTGCACTTTCAATATGCGGATGGGCGAATATGCCGTAGAACCGTCGATATCTACCATTTTAAGCCTGTAATAAACAAGTCCGTCTTTATGTTTTGCCAGGCTCTCGGAATAAGAATAACTCGCAGAAGGATCGCCACCAAAAATCATTGCCAGTTGGTCAAACGCTCTTCCATCAACACTTTTCTCAAGTACATAGTGGCTGAAATTTTCTTCCAGGTCCGATTTCCAGTTCAGCACAGCATTTCCTGAAAGTAAACGCGCATCGAATGAGCGGAGTTTTACCGGCAGGGTTGCCTCCTGAGGCTGGTTGTATTTGAAATTTTGGAAATAAAGAGAGTACATCCTTTCTGACGCGCTGCTTGAACCCGTAGCTACACCGCCGGTGCGGATGGTAAATGTTTGAGTGTTCAGGTACCTGGCTGTGGCCATCACAGATGTTCCGCTGGTATCAATATTTGTGAAGTTCATAGTGGGTCCATCGAAACGCTTTCCGACCAACCTGTTTAATCCGCCCACCAAACCAAACAAATCTAAAATTTCGAGCAACGATTGAGTTTCGACAGTATAGGATGTGAGGCCGTAGAAACTCACATATTCCCTTATACGGTGTCCATTCCCATCAATATCAATAGCACTTAGATTGAACTCATCGATAGTTACTGGTATATCGGTGCCTTGCTTCATGAAGCTCATTTCAAATTCCATCCACCAGTCAACCGGTCCGGGAACTGAACCATTGCCGTAGCCTACCTGGGGCTGCCAGGCTTTATCGAAGCCGGAAGAAGTCATGTCGATATTAACCAGGTAAACCTGCGAACTGGAGCGCGCTTTGATTTTCACATACGCGTCGATATTGCCGGTCACCTTTGGAAATTTATATACTGCGCCTACCTGTTTGGCAGGTCCGGAAACAAGAGTAGGATTTTTGAATGTAAGAAATCCTCCACCGCCGCTGGTGGCGTTGGTATTGCCATTTCCATTGCTACTGCCGCCGCCGGGGCCGCTCTGGGCAAAAGAAAGTAAACCTGAAAGAATAAAAAGGATGGAGAGGATCAGCTTTTTTGATCCTGTGTGGAGACCAGCTGGCATAAGCGTGCCAGTTGAATACGGGTACGTTTTCATTACGTCATTTTTAAAGGTACAGATGCTATGGGTACAGGCCCACAGGAGTTGGAACGTGCCGTAATTCTTAAGACTTGGATGTAGTGTAGGAAATGGAGGATTTAATTGTTCTCTGCGAAGTGAGAGAAGATCAACAGTACAAAGTTTAAAAGTGTTTTCCGAAGATGCAATAGTGGAATTACGATTTTTATAATATTTCTGTTAAAGCGCCCGCAAGTTCCAGGCAGAAATTGCAGGTGAATCAGCAAATTCACAAATTCGAAGTCTCAGCCAGGTACTTTATTGTCAATCACTTACAAGCCGGATTACCTCATTTGCAGCCTCCCGCTGATTTTGCCCGTATTCCGGAATTTGTCCCGAAAAATTCAGATGTTTTTTGCAAATATTAAAAAACTGAAAGGACTATCCCTGCCATGTGCCACCTGCCCCTGCCATCTGCCCCTGCCATCTGCCCCTGCCATGGCATATTTTTTCAACATACCCCACTAATGAAGCGCGGCCGCGTTTATATCGGAACATCAGGCTGGAACTACAGGCATTGGAAGGGAACATTTTACCCGCCGGGAACACGCGCTGCTGCGGAGTTTCCGTATTACCAGGAAACTTTCAACACAGTAGAGATCAACAATTCGTTTTACAAACTACCTCCGCCAGAAACATTTAAAAAATGGCGTGAAACTACATCGCGCGATTTTGTATTTGCCGTGAAGGCAAATCGCTTTTTAACGCATGCCAAAAAACTGATTGTTGACAAAGCCAGTATTCGCCGGTTTTTTACCAGCGTAAATAAACTTGAAGAAAAACTCGGCGTGATTTTGTTTCAGCTTCCGCCAAAATGGAAGGTGAATGTGGAAAGGCTGCACGATTTCATCAAGGCATTGCCGACCGGCTATCGTTATACTTTCGAATTTCGCGAACCATCGTGGTATACCAAAGAGGTGTACGATGTGTTGAAAAAGTACAACTGTGCCTTTTGTATTTACGAACTCGCCTACCATCTGTCGCCAATGGAGGTGACAGCTGACTTTATTTACATTCGCCTGCATGGCCTGGGTGAAAAATACCAGGGTAGTTACCCAACTGAAAAATTAGCTGAGTGGGCAAAGCTGATTAAAAAGTGGAGAGCCGCCGGCCGCGATGTATTTATTTATTTCGACAACGATGAAGCTGGCTACGCGGCATTCAATGCAGCATCGTTGAAAGAAATGTTTCCGAAATAAATAGGTTATTGCTTAAGCAGGCGGTCTACTTCGTTATTAAATTCCTTCACGAATTCGTCGTAAAACTTTCCGGTTGCTGGTCCCGAATAGCCGGAATGAATTTTCGAAACACGTCCGTCTTTGCCAATAAATATGGTAGTGGGATAGGATGCGAACGAGTCTAACCCGCGAATCTTCTCCTTCACATTATTCGCATTGGCCAGGCCCGCAAATACCTGGTCGTACGTTATATCGAAGCGCTTACGAAAACGCGACATTACTTTACGTGCAAACGCTGTATCCTCCTGCCGTTCAAAATGGATAGTAACAATCTCAACTCCTCTGTCGCGGTTTTCTTTGTACCAGGGGGAAAGAAAAGCGGCCTCATCTATACAGTTCGGGCACCACGTTCCGGTGATGGCAAGAATTACTACTTTATTCCTGAATTTCTCATCGGCAAGTGAAATGATGTTTCCATGCATGTCGGGCAGGCTGAACGTAAGCACATCCCCACCATCTTTCGTTATAGCTGAAGCGAGTTTGGCATTTGCATCTTTCTTCCCCTTAAAAATGTGCTTCACCCTGCTTCCAGCCTGGAACCCGGTGATTGTACTGTCGTCCGCGATGGTGCCCTGGTAATAACCGGGAGACGAACCAATAAACGAGGAAAGATAAAACCTGTTTCCTTCAACGATGCCTTCGAGGAATCGTGCATCGCCGGAAGGCTTCAGAAATGTTCCGGTGAGTTTATTTCCATCTTGCGTGAATACAGCAACAGACTCTTCTGTTTTACCGCTTTCGAATTGAAACATCAGCGCATAACGGCCAGTGATATTTCCTGCGGGTGCTTCTTTTGCTTTAAATCGTTCAGCTTTCCCTTTTGTGGCAACCAGTGGAATGGTGGTCCCGGTCAGATTCTGGCTGCGCAGCACGCCACTTAATTGATTGTTCTGAGCTTTTAGCGCCAGTTCATTATCGAACTGGTCGAGCGGAACAAAAAGCGAATCGCCAACCACCCTGAACTTTCCTGTTTCAAAACGTTCGGAACCGTTTATCAGGATAACAGTACTGTCGCGTTGCACCTCAAACGTAAACGGTGCTTTGATGCCGTCGCGAATGGTGAATTCGCCGCGCCAGAGTCCGAAAATGGGGAACGGAAAAAACAGGAGAGAGAGTAAAGTGTTATTCATGGGTCAACATTCATCTTTTACCATTAACATTATCCCCTGGGCGATGTGCGTAGGACGGAGTTCGACGCGGCTCATGGAAATTGTTATCATTTTACTTTCCGGTGATTAATTGTTTGCCTGAATTCGGTGGGTGACAAACCTGTGATCTTTTTAAATTGAGACGACAGGTGAGCTACACTGCTGTAGCCCAGGTCAAAAGCAATTTCATTGATATTTTTTTCACCGTAGGCAAGCATTTCTTTCACGCGGTCGATCTTGCGATCGATGGTATATCGCTCAATGGTCATTCCTTCGGCCTCGGAAAACAGTTTGCTGAGAGAAGAGTAGTCCTTATTCAATGCTGAAGAGATAATACGGGAAAGTTTGTTTTCGCCTGATGCACCGTTATCCTGCAGATTGTTGATTATCGTGGTTTTGATTTTTTCTACGATCTGTCTTTTCTGGTTGGTGAGAATTTCGAATCCAACTTCATTCAGTTTCTTCTCAATTCTGTCCATTTTTTCGGGCGACGCTTCTTTATCGAGCGTAACGCGACCGATTTCGATGTGTGAAGGTTCCAGTCCTTCCGATGCAAAAATCTGGTTTACGACCAGCACACACCTGCTGCAAACCATGTTTTTAATGAAGATGTCCATTGAACAACTTCAAACTTAAACCATAAAAGCTAAACGAAAGCTTAAACGTTTGGCTATTAATTACAATAACCGAGTAATACCCAGATAATAATAAATACGATGATGGTACCAAAGCAGCCACCGCCGAGTTTTTTGGCGCCGTAACCAGCAATTAACGCCCTGAAAAAATTATTCATGCCCTTGTTTTTTATTGTATGTATGCAACATGCTAAAAATCCTGTGCCATCCGGAGGATATTTTCTTTGGATTTACCCAGGGATCGCACCAAACCACTGCTGCCCACTTAATTTCCTCTACCTGCGAAAACAGGCCCGCGTGCTGAAGGTATTTGACAATTGCCTGAACAAGTGCCCGAAGCTGCCCCGGCATCTCCAATATCTTAAAAATCTTTCATGAATTTTCAATAAGCGTTAGGAAGATCTCAGTCGTTTCGATAAGCATACCGGAGCATGGTGGGAAAAACCGGAATCAAGCGACAAGTATGAAATCTATCCCATACCTTTCAATGTAATTACAGCCAAGCCTGCGCTTCAGCAGAACCCCGGCTATTAACCGAAATTGAAACGACTGCATGCCCAGTAATTTAATGATGAGGAATTATCTGTTACCCTCTCTTGTAGTATTATCTGTATTGGCCGGTTGCGACACAGGCGGCGAAAAAGTTACATATGGTACGCGCGAGTGGCGCGAATATCTTGGGGGCCCTGAACGAAATCATTACTCGCCGCTGGATCAGATTACCAAAGAAAACGTGACTGAACTCAAAGTTGCCTGGGAATACCACACCCAGGATTCGGGCCAGATCCAATGTAATCCTATCATTGTAGACGGAGTGTTGTATGGGATGACGGCAACAACCCGTCCCTTTGCACTTGAAGCAGCTACAGGAAAACAAATATGGAAAGGTCCAGGCGAGGGCCCAGACAATTTCAGCAGCAGCAGGGGAGTGGCGTATTGGGAAGACGGCGACGACAAACGCATATTATACACGAGTGGTTCCTGGCTTCATGCGCTCGATGCACGCACAGGTGCACACATCACCAGTTTCGGGGATAGTGGGAGAACCAGCCTGAAAGCAGGCCTCGGTGAAACAGCGGCTGATAAAATGGTAATGTCGAATACGCCAGGAACCGTTTTTGAAGATTTAATCATCATGCCACTGCGGGTATCTGAAGGATCAGATGCCTCACTCGGTCATATACAGGCATTTAATATTCGCACCGGCAAACTTGCCTGGGTATTTCACACTATTCCACATCCAGGTGAATTTGGCTACGATACCTGGCCTGCCGATACCTACAAAAATGAATCCGGTGTAGGAGCGGCCAACAACTGGTCCGGTATGTCGGTAGACCGTGAACGTGGAATTCTGTTTGTTCCTACCGGTTCTGCTGCAAGTGATTTTTATGGAGCTGCACGCGAGGGTGCCAATTTATTTGCTAACAGCCTGATCGCACTTGATGCTAAAACAGGCAAACGTATGTGGCATTATCAAATGGTGCATCACGACATCCTCGACCGTGATCCTCCTGCACCACCCAATCTTCTTACTATCACAAGAAATGGTAAACGTATTGATGCCGTTGCGCAGGTAACCAAGCAGGGATATGTATTTGTATTTAACAGGGAAACCGGCGAACCGTTGTTCCCGATAAAAGAAGTTCCTGTTCCCGCATCGGATGTTCCCGGCGAGAAAGCGTGGCCAACACAACCCATACCCGAAAAGCCGGCACCTTATGCACGGCAAACATTTACCGAAGCAGATATAAATCCATTTTCGGTTAGTAAAGATTCTTTAATTGATCTGTTCAGGAAAAGCCGTTATGAAGGACCATTCACACCTTTGTCGGAAAAGGGCGCAATCATTTATCCGGGACTTGATGGTGGAGCGGAATGGGGAGGTTCAGCTGTAGATCCAGATGGAGTCATTTATATAAACAGCAATGAAATGGCCTGGCTCATTTCACTCGGTATAAAAGAATCTAAAAGTCAGAACACCGGTTCAGGGCAAAATCTTTACACCGCCAACTGCGCATCCTGTCATGGAAAAGAATTGCGTGGCAATCCTGCCAGCGGGTTTCCTTCACTGCTCGACATCGGGGCAAGAAGGTCAAGACAGTATGTAGGGAACATCATCACGAAGGGAAAAGGTATGATGCCTGCGTTTCCGAAATTCAACGACAAACAGAAAACAGCGTTGGTTAATTTCCTGTTCGGTGAAGAACGCGTCCAACCAATGGAAAAGGAGCCGGGATTAAATCATAGTGGGGGCACTAAGGGAATGCCCGAGTACACCATATCAGGTTACAGTAAATTCCTTGACAGGGATGGTTACCCTGCCATCAGAACGCCATGGGGCACTTTGAATGCAATCGATCTGAACACCGGAGAATATCTGTGGACAATTCCCTATGGGGAAACACCAGAGCTGGAAGCCAAAGGAATTCCGCAAACCGGATCTGAAAGCTATGGAGGGCCGGTTGTTACCGCCAGCGGATTATTATTTATTGCAGGAACGAAAGACGGATTCTTTCGTGTGTATGATAAGAAGAATGGAAAATTATTGTGGAAGACCAAATTGCCTGCGGCAGCATTCGCCACGCCGAGTACATATGAAGCAGACGGAAAACAATACATTGTGCTGGCATGTGGTGGAACTAAACTCGGTGCAAGAGGTGGCGACAGTTATGTTGCATTTGCACTACCTGACAAATGAGTACACGTAGAAATTTTATAAGAAATTCCGGCGCGGCATTACTCGCCGTGCAGGCGGGTTTAACCAACAACCTGTTTGCAAATGAAGCTGCGAAGATAGATGTGCACGCACACCTTTGGGTGTATGCAAGCCGCTTTCCTCCGGATTGGGATTGCACACCTATTCTTGATGAAGTATTCAGCGACATCAAATATGCAGGCTTTTCAGGATTGGAAATAATGGAACCGATACTGCGTCATGATGATGCTGTTGAACGCTTACTAGAGCTGCAGAAGAAGCACGGGTTGGCGCTGGCGGGAACATCGTACCACGGTAATATGTGGAACCGCGAAGAACATAATAAGATTGCTGAAGATATAGAATTGGTAACCGGACGTCTTCAAAAAGCCGGAGGCAAAATGATCGGCATATCTGTTGGTTCTGCAGACCGAAAGAAAACGGAAAAGGAACTGGACGACCAGGCTGAGCTTCTGAAAAAGATATTGAAGATCTGCGACAGGAACGGCATTGAACCCAATATACATAATCACACTTACGAGATGGATTATGACATGTTCGATTTTAAGGGAACGATAAGCCGTGTGCCTGAAATAAAACTTGGGCCCGACCTGAACTGGTTGATACGGGCGAAAGTTGACCCGGTATGGTTCATCAAAACCTATGGGCACAAAATGGTCTATATGCACATCCGCGATCAACATGCCAATGGCAAATGGAGCGAAGCCGTTGGAGAGGGTGCAACTGATTTCAAGGCCATTGCGAGGGCCCTGCGCGAGATAAACTATAATAGAAAAGCAGCAGTGGAACTTGCATTTGAAAACGATATGAAACCTGCGCGGGCAGTGAGGGATAGCTGGAAAAAGAGCAGGGAGTACGTACGCAAAGTGTTTAGCTGGTGAATACATTTGATGCAATAGTTATTGGTTCGGGAATGAGTGGCGGATGGGCCGCAAAAGAATTGTGTGAAAAGGGATTAAAAACCCTGGTACTGGAGCGTGGGCGCAATGTGGAACACATTAAAGACTACACAACTGCAAATAAGCGCCCCTGGGAGTTTCCTCATCGTAATACCTTACCGCTCGAACTTAAAAAACAAAATCCCATTGCGTCGAGCTGCTATGCGTATTCGGAGGGAACAAAACATTTCTTCATCGACGACAATCATCACCCTTACATTCAGAAGAAACCATTCGACTGGATACGTGGTTACCAGGTTGGAGGAAAGTCACTCATGTGGGCGAGGTGGACACAGCGCTGGAGTGATCTCGATTTTGAAGCGAATCTCCGCGAGGGCATTGCGATTGACTGGCCGATACGTTATAAAGACATTGCGCCCTGGTATTCGTATGTTGAAAGATTCGCGGGTATCAGCGGCAACAGGGATGGTATTGCCCATTTACCCGACGGTGAGTTTATGCCGCCTATGGAGATGAACTGTGTTGAACAACATCTCAAAAAGAGTATTGAAAGTAACTACCAGGGCAGGCATCTGATAATTTCGCGCACAGCAAATCTTACCCGGGGGTTGAAGGACCGCGGTCCCTGCCAGTTCAGGAACCTTTGCGTGCGCGGCTGTCCTTATGGAGGATACTTCAGCAGCAACTCTGCGACGCTGCCGGCTGCACGGGCAACCGGCAATCTTACGTTGAGGCCCGACTCGGTTGTTCACTCGATCATCTATGATGAGCAAACACAACGTGCAAAAGGAGTAAGGGTTATCGATGCGGCAACCAAACAGGCAACAGAATATTTCGCGAAGATTATATTCCTGAATGCGGGTACTATCAATAGCACACTCGTTCTTTTGAATTCAACATCGTCGCGCTATCCGAACGGATTAGGCAATGATAGTGGCGCGCTTGGTCACTACCTGATGGATCACAACTACCGTGCACATATAAACGCAGATTTCAAGGGATACCAGGATAAGTATTATTATGGAAGCCGGCCAACAGGAGTATACATCCCCCGGTACAGAAATGTTGCTAGCGATAAACAGCAGGCATTCAAACGCGGGTTCGCTTTTGCAGCTGGTGCATCGAGAAATACAGGAAATGTGCAGGGTGAAACGTTGGGAGCCGATTTCAAACGTGCTTTGTCGGAACCCGGAGATTGGGGAATCTGGATGACAGGAATGGGAGAACACCTTCCGTATTTTGAAAACAAGGTGACGCTTTCGCCGGACAAAAAAGATCAGTGGGGCATTCCGCTGGTGGAAATTGATTGTGAATACAAGGAGAACGAGCTGAATATGCTTAAAGACATCCTGCAGAGTGGAAGCGAGATGCTGGAAAAAGCCGGCTTCACCAACATAAGTGCGTACGACTCGGAACAGAAACCCGGGCAAGGCATACACGAAATGGGAACTGCCCGTATGGGCCGCGACCCGAAAACTTCCGTTCTGAATGGTCACAACCAGGTGTGGGGAGTAAAAAATTTATTTGTAACCGATGGGGCATGCATGACATCTAACGCATGTCAGAACCCGTCTTTAACTTACATGGCGCTAACGGCGCGGGCTGCGTCGTATGCTGCAGACGAATTGAAAAAAGGAAATATCTGAATAACGCCTATGAATAAGTTTCTTGCTATTCTGTTTTTATTAGTTGCGCCAATGGTTATGCAGGCACAGGAGATGAAACCCGTTCGTGTAATATTCGATACCGACATGGGGCCTGACTTTGACGATGTGGGTGCTATTGCGTTGCTGCACGCATTTGCCGACAGCGGGAAAGCAGAAATACTTGCAACGGTTGCCAGTACGGGGTATGAAGGAGTGTCGGCTGTTATCAGCGCACTGAATACGTATTTTAACAGGCCGCGGGTGCCGGTAGGCGTACCAAAAGTAAAAGCAGTAATGCTGAAAGATATTCAGCATTGGACCGATACTGTTCTTGAAAAATATCCTCACCGGATCAACAGGAACGATGAAACTCAAAATGCAATTGATGTATATAGAAAGGTGCTCGCCGAACAACCCGACACCAGCGTTACTATTGTAACAGTAGGTTTCCTGACAAACATTGCAGACTTATTAAAATCTCCTGCAGATAACTATTCACCACTTACCGGTAAAGAACTCGTAAAGAAGAAGGTGAAAAGAATGGTGTCGATGGCTGGCAGATTTCCTTCAGGCCAGGAGTTTAATATAGATGAAGACGCTAAAGCTGCTCAATATGCTTTCTCAAATTTTCCACGTCCGATCATTTACAGCGGATTTGAGATAGGTAATGCAGTAAAAACGGGACTTCCACTCATTCACAATGAAAGCATCCAGAACAGCCCCGTCAAAGATGTATTTCGTATATCACTCAACTTTCGCGATGAAGACAAGGAAGGTCGCCAGAGCTGGGACCAAACCGCTGTTCTTGTAGCTATAAACGGGCATGAACCATACTACTCGCTGGAGTATGGCACGATTAAGGTAGACGATGATGGTACCAATCACTGGACGAAGAAAGGCAGGCAGCAGGCACGACTTGTGCAGAAAGCACCTCCATCTGTAGTTCAGGATATAATTAATCGTATGATGATGCACCAGCCAATGCAGCGCCCATGAGTCCAGGATATGTAGGAATTGTAGCAGGTATACTTACGTCCGTATCATTATTACCTCAATTGGTGAAGATTATCCGTGAAAAAGAAGCGGAGAATCTTTCATATGGAATGCTGTTGGTTCTCCTGGCAGGCCTCGGATGTTGGGTTTATTATGGCATTTTACGGGAAGATCTGCCGATTATTATCACCAATAGTTTCTCATTTCTTATAAATATGCTGGTGATCATATTCACCATCAAATACAAGAACAATTCAGCTAAAGGTAACTGAGCCACCACTTGCGATGCGAAAGTTTGTAGGAAGCATATTTTCTGCAAACCGGGTATAATACCAGCACAACAAAAATCCACACGAGGTAGACTACTGCGAGTGAATAGCCTTCATCCAGCTTAACGAATCTGGCAAAGAATCCTGGCTCGCCCCGCACACCTTCTTCGAATGAATGACCGCGTGAGAGATATAATATCGCCGATATAAGGTGTATCAGGTAGAAATGAAGAATGTAGTAGAAAAGCGGCACCTGTCCGAATACTTCCACAAATTTTGTTAGTCTGTTACGGGTATCACCTGCAAGCCCGAGTATCACCAGTGAAATTCCAATGGTGATGCTGAGGTAAAGGAGAGAAGGCGGATATTTTTGCGTATTAATGAAAGAAAAAACAGTGAACAGCGCGTTCTTCTGTGATGACCATGGTATTGGATCTCCATACACGTCTGTAAAACGCATAACAATAAAGAACGCGATAAGGCTCAATCCAAGCATTATCGAACGTTTATGACGATTCATTACGTCGGCGAGATAAAATCTACCGAAACAATATCCCAGCAACATCAGCCCGGTCCATGGAAGGAAAGGGTACAGTAGAACAAATCCATCGCGGTTGAATACGGGCCGATGCAAAAAGGAATACCATAGCGGGAAATCTTGTTTACCGGCTTCATAGATGTCGAGGAGATTATGCCCGGCAACAACAATGACACCTATAAACAGGATAGCAAAAAACGGCAATCGGATCAACGCGGCAAAAATTACCATACTGATTCCTATCGCCCATATCACCTGCAGTACAACAACAGAGTAACTTATGTCGAAAGTGATAGCCAGCGTGATGATCGCTACCTCTACAAAAATTAACCAGAGGCCGCGCGTAAACAGGAATATGCTTAGCGCATGTTTTGATTTACGCAAACTTTGCAGGTAAACAGACGTTCCCGACAGAAAAACAAATGTTGGCGCACACAGGTGCGTAATCCAACGCGTGATATATAATAAGGGTGTAGTTGTCTCCAGATTAAGAGGATCGCCTGTAAAGCCTTCTGCATGGATAAAGTCGCGCGTGTGATCAAGCGCCATGATGATCATTACAAGACCTCTGAGAAGGTCGATGTTGCTGATGCGGGCCTGCGGGGGCATTTAATGAAGATACTCAAAAGAATTCTCTTAATACATGCTTTACTATTAGCTACCTACGCGCTGCATTTCTTCCTCGGCTCCGCCTGAGCTGCGTCGCACGTTTTTATTGGAAGTCCCGAACCGGTAGGTAAATGCCAGGGACACTACCCTTGAATCGCGTTTGATTTCGAAGTACTCGGTTGACTGCTCAAATACAGTAAAACCCTTCATTGCCTGCGTGTAGAAAATATCGCGGAAGGCGAGCTTTAATGTGCCCTTGTTTTTTAGTATTTGCCTGGCTATACCAACACCAACCTGGCCGGTAGGGTCTGTTATTTCCTGAAGTTCCTGCTCGTGCAACTGTTGAACCCAGGTTAACTCACCCGACCAACCTTTGCCGATGATGAATTGGCTGCTCACGTTGAAGTTGGCCTGAAGCCTGGCGGTTCTCCTTCCATCCCAAACGAAGCCTTTTATCTTTTTATAGTTAAGCGCGGTGAATGCGTTGATTGACCACCAACGGGTAACAGGTGTTTGAACACTGATGCTGGCGCCGAAATTTTCCATCCTGTCGAGATTGCCTTCAGTGTATGTGATGATGCCTGTACTGTCTTGCAGGAATATCTGTGAAAAATAATTATCGGTGATGCTGTAGCTGAGGCCCGTCACAATCATGTTTTTGAATGAGTGGCTCAGCTCCATATTCCAGGTAAACTGTGGCAGGTAATAGGGATTGCCAGCCTGGTATGTGTATTTGTTGATGATGAAAGTAAATGGATTCAATGCGTGGAAGGGCGGACGGTCGATGCGACGGCCGGCAGTAAACGTAAAGCTGTTGTTAGAGTCGGCTTCGAATCCTGCGGTAAAGGTTGGGAACAGTGATTCATACCTGCGGGAGAATGAGGAGTCTTTCCGCATTGCATTTCCCAACTGGTTTGCGTTGTACGACGTGTTTTCATAACGTATTCCCGCCTGCAAACTCCAGCGTTGCCATTTTTTCTGCACGCTTGCGTATGCGGCGTGGATATTTTCGCGGTAGATGAAGTGATTTGTTTTACCGAAATCCGGTACAGTTATATTTCCCTCCCGAAAAAAATATTCTGCTTTGTTGTTTGTATTGATGTGTGAACTTTTCCAGCCGAATTCTGATTTAAATCCATTGTCCAGAGTTTGAACGTAATCAGCTTTAGCGGTAAATATTTTCAGGTCCGACGGAACATATCCTGTAATCTCTTCATTATAACCGTCTGCTCCATCGAGTTTGTTGTTGTTGAATTGATGGTTCCTGATGCCATATCCTAAGTAATCGAAATCTGCAGTCAATTCCTGATTCGCATTGAATGAATGGCGCGCGTTTAGATTAACTGCATAATTGTTGAGATTATCACGGTTCCGGCTGCCTGTAGTGATCAGCGAATCGCGTTCACCCTGAGGGTTCATCCAGATTGCACGATTATTTCCGGACGACCTTCTGCGGAATGCATTTTGTGTCAGCACCATTCCCACAGAAGTTTTTGATGAGATTTTGTAGTCTGCACCAGCCTTTAC
>JAFAGE010000377.1 GCA_023423015.1 Bacteroidota bacterium | reverse complement strand
CTCTCTTAACTCATCAGTCCATAGCATTCCGGTCAATATAAACTCATTCAAAGATTTCACAACCCAAGTTCGTCGTTTTGAACACGTGGTAAACTCTCAAGTTTTTTTATGTACGATATTCTGCAATTGAACGATATGCTCGTTCCAGAACTGCTTGACATAGCAGAGCAGCTTAAAATCCCAAATGCCAGGAAACTCAACAAACAGGACCTCATTTACAAGGTTCTCGATAAACAAGCAGTATCCGCAAGCGACTCGAAAAATACTTCTGCCGATGACAAAGGCAAAAGGAAAAGAATTATAAAAACTACAACCGCCAATTCTACTGAAGAAGCCGTTGTGGAAAGTGGTGATACACCTTCGAAAGAAATCAAGAAGGAAGCACCCAGGAAAAGAA
Organism: Bacteroidota bacterium; assembly: GCA_023423015.1. GTDB lineage: Bacteria > Bacteroidota > Bacteroidia > Chitinophagales > Chitinophagaceae > Flavitalea. Next base: position 8,396 of record JAFAGE010000377.1, on the reverse strand, counting down.
CTGTTGAAAAACAACCTGAAAAGGCACCAGCTAATAACGCCCACAAAGCGAAAGCAAAAGGCCGTAAACAGGATAGCGACGACCAGCAGGAAATCTCTTTCACACCCCGCCCTCAACAGCGCGACAGGCAGCCTGAACTTCCTGAAGAAGACGACGTGTCTTTAGATGCAGACATTGAAAAGGCGGAGATGGTTGAACCTCCAGTGGTACAGACTCCGCAACAGAACGGACAACCAGCTGCGACACCAGGCTCAGACCAGCCAAACAGGGGTTATCCTCAAAGAAGAGAACCCGTTTTCAATATCGAATTTGACGGCGTAATAATGGGTGAAGGTGTACTGGAAATGATGCCTGACGGATATGGGTTTCTGCGTAGTAGCGACTATAACTACCTCAGTTCACCCGACGATGTTTATGTTTCGCCTTCCCAGATAAAATTATTCGGACTTAAAACAGGTGACACTGTTTATGGAGCCGTTCGCCCTCCGAAAGAAGGTGAAAAATATTTCGCGCTTCTGAAAGTGGAACACATCAATAGCAAGAGCCCCGAAGAAGTGCGCGATCGCGTACCATTCGATTACCTTACGCCGCTGTTCCCCTTCGAAAAACTTAACCTGTTCACTACACCTTCAGGATACAGCACAAGGATCATGGACCTGTTCACACCAATTGGTAAAGGACAGCGTGGTTTGATCGTTGCTCAACCTAAAGTAGGTAAAACGGTGCTCCTGAAAGACGTTGCAAATGCCATCGCAGCAAACCACCCGGAATGTTACCTGATGGTGGTGTTGATCGATGAACGTCCTGAAGAGGTTACCGATATGGAAAGAAGCGTGCGTGCCGAAGTAATTGCATCTACCTTCGATGAACCTGCTGAAAAACACGTGAAGGTTTCTGCTATCGCTTTGCAGAAAGCAAAACGTTTGGTAGAGTGCGGTCACGATGTGGTTATCCTGCTCGATTCAATTACCCGTCTCGCTCGTGCACATAATACAGTAGCTCCTGCATCCGGTAAAGTGCTCTCGGGTGGTGTGGAAGCGAATGCCATGCAAAAACCCAAACAATTCTTTGGTGCCGCTCGTAAAATCGAAAACGGCGGATCGCTCACCATCCTGGCAACCGCCCTGATTGATACAGGCTCTAAGATGGATGAGGTGATCTTTGAAGAATTCAAGGGTACAGGTAATATGGAGCTTGCCCTCGACAGAAGGCTCGCAAACAAACGCGTGTTCCCTGCAATTGACCTTGTGGCTTCATCTACACGTAGAGATGACCTGTTGCTCGAAAAAGACGTTCTGCAACGCATCAACCTGCTTCGCGTTTACCTCAGCGACATGAATGCTGAAGAGGCTATGAATGAATTGCTGAAGAGAATGCGCGGAACCAAGGACAACCAGGAGTTCCTGGCTAGTATGAACGGTTAAAAATAAACGTCATGAAAAAGATAGCGATTACACTCTCCGCTATGACCCTCATGTTTTTTGTTGCCTGCGGTGATTCATCAACTAACAATGATGGAGGCAATCAGGTAGACGAACCGGTAATGAATAGTGGTCCGAACACCGAAGCGGAGCGGGCTACCAATGCCGTTGCCGACTCTGCTAACGCCGGAAGCGATTCCACTGTTCGCAAAGACAAAGACGCAATGTCTGCGCCTCACTAATAAGGGCTAAAAAATCATGTGACCTTTGTTCCTGATCTTGTCATGGGCCAGTTCCATGACAAGCTGAACACCGTTTATCTTACGGATTGTTTCCATCATGTTTTTAAGGAAATCGTCGGTTACAACATCACCTTTGAACAGGTAGAGAAAATCGAGATGCCTGAACTCGGGCAGAAGGTATTCACCATCGAACTGGTTATTGTACAGATAATGAACGAGTGAATTGTTCGGTTCGTTGTACTGAAACACTGCGAAGTAATAGTCGCGCTTTTTTCTTTTCAACTGAATCTCGATGTCGTTGTTATTGCGCAGGTCGATAGAAAGTAGTTGGTTCAATTGCCAGCATAGCTGGTAGTCTTTGATGGGGGCAACAATGCCAATCAAACGGCTTTCCCGAAAAAATTCTTCCGCAAGTTCGTCGAGATCTAATTTCAGTTTCATTTGATCAGCTCTACGCTTTGGCGTACCAAATGTAAACCATTGGGATTGTTGTCGGTAATCTTAACAGAGTCGAGTGCAACAACGCGACTAATTTTATCTTTTGCAACAGCAGGGTGCTGTTTAAAATACGAAGCACCCGCTGCACCATTTTGTTCACCGCAGTATGCTACAAACAAATAGTTTTTCCGGCGTGCCTTGTTGGCTTTTGTTAAACGCGCTACTTCGAGAAGCGCCGCCACACTGCTGTCTCCTGAAAGATTCGCTTCTGCAATGATGGTGCTGTCGGCCTTGTTATCCGCATACCCAATCACATTCATTCCTGTACGGGAATTCTTCTTTTTTGCTACATTCAGTGCAATGTCGATGATTTCAGATTCATCGGCAGTATACTTCTTAAAGGCCTCCCGCGTGATGTATACTACAGGTATGGATACGTCTGCCGAGCTATCCAAACGATCATACTGATAATCGGCCTGGTCCGATCCATTGTAGATTACCAAGGCGCTCGCTCCTTTGTCTGCTGCGGCTTCGGCCTTTTTCCTGATGCGGTCTACAGTATCTGTGATCACGGTTTCGCCATCATCTCCCAAAACTTCCCGCAATTCTTTAAACCAGGGAACTCCGTCTTCTGCCAGGGCAACTGCTACTGCTGCATCTGCGTGTTTATTGGCGCTGAAAGGAAGGGGAAAGTATTCCTCGTAAAGCTTTAATTTTTTTCCATTCAACGACAGGCTGGTGGCAGGAAGGATTTCCTTACCATCGTAAACGCTGAACTTCTGGTACCAGCTGTTGCCATCTCCCATAGGTTTAAGGCCATATCTGGCAAACTGGCGGCTGATGTATTCTGCGGCTTCGCGTTCTGCTTCGCTGCCGGCTTTTACGCCGGTGCTATCACCTTTAGAGAGGTTTGAGATGTGCGATTTGAGGTTGGCTACGATTAACCTGTCTGCTTTTTTTAATTTCTGGCCGAAAGCAATTGTGTTGCAGGATACGAGTAAAATAAGCAGACCCCACTTGTAAATATTCATAAAAGGTGATGCGGTTTTCAGTATTAGGCAGGCAAAGGATGTACCAATGGTAACAAACGTTTTGCAAAAATATCCTACTTGCGAATACTTTGCAAATGCCATCAAAAGCTCGCTTTTTTTCCTTTACTTTTGCAGATTGTCCAATTTTTAAACATCGAATGGCCTTACCACACCTTATCAAGTATGTTTACACGAATGGCACCGATGAAGTAATACGGCGCGGGAAAAAAATCCACGCTATTGGCTATGTAGAATTGGTTGAGTATGATGAGCTTCTCGATTCTGTGTCGTTTCGTGTAAAAGACGACAGTTACAGTACTTATTATCGCGTTAGTATCCACAAGTTTAAAGATCCGCGAACATTATCGGTACGTTGCACTTGTCCGTATAACCTTGGCGACATATGCCGCCATGAAGCGGCTTCATTGATTCAGTTGCAGGAGATGCTTGATAAGAACATCCTGAAGGCTGAAAAGATCGAATACGACCAGCGACACACGGTTGTGAAGATGAAGTTTATCGATCTGAAAACACTACGCCTGCTTTGCTCTCCCGAAAGTTATACTGCGGCAGAAGCTTACCTGCGCAATGGCAAAGCGAGAATCGTCAGCGCGAAAGATGAAGTGGTGGTAGCCAATGTAGATCTGGACGACATCTCGTACAAAGTAGTTATCCGTAAGAACGAAGAAAGAAATTTTGATACAAGCTGCGACTACGAAGACACAAAGCATCCGCTTTGCCTGCCTAAAGTAATTGTGTTTCTGCAGCTGCTGAACACCCATGGTCCTTACTATTTCGACACTATAAGGAACTGGGATAAGGAAAAAAACAAATTGCTTGAACTGTATGGTTATTCTTTGAACGATGACCTGACAGGCAAGTTTGAATTCACCTACAAAGAAGGAAAACCTTTCCTCCGGCTGCTCGATAATAGCATAAAACGCATTACACCACAGGAGCTATCGAAAGCAAGAACAGCGACTCCCGTGGAAACACCAGCTGCATCTTTGGAAACGGAAGCGGAAACGGAAACTGCTGAAACTCCTGCACAACGGCTGGGCGTGGTTTTTAATTTCAATTACGACGCATACCCGAGATTTAATATTGATGCGGTTACCGGCGAGCCAAACGACCAGAATGATGCCTTCGTTGGCAAAGTGGTTAAACTCGATCTCGGAAAATTTATCAATATCGATTTGCTGCCGGAAAGCGACAGGCAGCTGATTCCTACACTACGGAAGCTCCAGGAATCGGAGATAACGAAATACCTGAATCGAAACTCGCCGTTCAGCGGCATATGGGAGAACATTGTTCATCATGAAGATGATGAACTTCCTGAAGAAACGCGCGCATTGATGGTGGAATATATCCATCCGAAGCTGCGCAAATTCCTCATGGATATCGCCGCGAATCCATATGTATACCAGCTGAATGGTAAGAAGACCTTCAAAACTGAAAACCTTGAAGCAACCGGAATCGTAACAGATCCAATCGTTCCATATTTTAAGGTTTCAAAACATAACGGCCATGTAGAAATGGAAGCCTGGGTGCGACTGAGCGGTCAGCATTTACCGGTTAATGAAAATGAAGTAGACAGCAGCCTGATCTTTTCTTATAACAATAATCTCTATCTCTGGCAGAAGCCGGAAGACGTTAACCTGGTAGAGAAATTTTTAAGCAAAGGAAAACTCACTTTCAACAAAGAAGAGTGGCCGGAGCAACTGCGCAGGTTTGTTTTACCACTGACCAAAGATTACGTGGTGGATTTTGAACCATCGATGGTATCGGAAATAAAAGATGGTGATCCGGAAAAACGTGTGGTGTTGCAGGAAAAGGGCGACTACCTCGTATTCCAGCCTGTGTTTTCTTACAAAGGTTTTGAAACCAAACCTGGCGGAAAAGACGACCTGATTATTCCCGCTGCCGATAAAGTGATGATTGTAAAACGTGCGCGTGACAAGGAGAATGCATTTATGCAAAAACTTGAGATGCTGCACTCAAACTTCATCAGACCCGAAGACGGCAACCAACTCGCGCTAAAAGGCAATGATGTTTTGCGCAACAACTGGTTCTTCCTGTTTGTTGACGCGATGAAGGAAATGAAAGTGCCGGTATATGGACACGACGCACTGAAGAATTTCCGCTTCAATACTGCAAAACCGCAGACGAAAATCCATATCAGCAGCAACACCGACTGGTTTGATGCGCGTGTTGACATTGTATTCGGCGATCAGAAAGTAACCATCGCCGATGTAAAGAAAGCACTTGCAAACCGTCAGCAGTTTGTGCCATTAAATGATGGTTCATTGGGTATTCTGCCTGAAGAGTGGATCAAGAAATACTCGTTGTTGTTCCGCGTAGGCGAAGGTAAGAACGACCAGTTGCGCCTGTCGAAGTATCACATGAGTGTGATAGACGAGTTATACGAAGAAAGAAATGAGGAGGAACTTGTTGTTCAGCTGGAAGAGAAATACGATTCTCTCCGCATGTTCAACAAGATCCGCGAAATACCTGTGCCCGAACACCTGCAACACGTGCTGCGTCCTTACCAGGAACACGGATTTCACTGGATCAACTACCTGAAAGATATCGGGTGGGGGGGAATTCTTGCCGACGATATGGGTCTTGGTAAAACGGTGCAGGCATTGAGTTACATGCATTATTACCGGCAGGAGAATGGCGCATTGAAGGCCCTGGTGGTTTGCCCAACCACGCTCATGTTCAACTGGGAAAATGAAATAAGAAAGTTCACACCCCAGCTTACATATCACATACATCACGGAGCCGATCGCGTAAAGAATAAGGATCTTTTTAACGAAAAGGAAATCATCATCACCACCTATGGTACACTGCGCAGTGATATCAAATTGCTCGTAGATATTCCGTTCGACTATGTGATCCTGGATGAATCGCAGGCTATCAAGAACCCTGCAAGTAAGGTAACGAAAGCAGCTGGTTTATTAAGAGCGAAGAACCGCCTCTGTATGAGTGGTACACCGCTTCAAAATAATACCTTCGACATCTTTGCCCAAATGAACTTCCTGAACCCCGGTATGCTGGGTAGCATCGAATTTTTCCGGCAGGAGTTCTCTATTCCCATCGACAAGTTCGGCGAGCAGGATAGGAAAGATCACCTTAGAAAGATTCTCTTTCCATTCATACTACGCCGTACCAAAGAGCAGGTTGCCAAAGACCTTCCTGAAAAGGTGGAAACTATCCTTTACTGCGAAATGGAAGACGAGCAACGCAACATTTACGAAGCTTACAGGAACGATTTCCGCGATAAAATTCTTGGAACGATAGAAACGCAGGGCATTAACCGCTCGCAGCTTACCATTCTGCAGGGCTTGATGAAGCTTCGCCAGATCTGTGACTCACCGGCGATTTTGAATGAAGCAGACAAATTCCCGAATCACTCCATCAAGCTGGAAGAACTTGGTCGCGAGATCACCGAAAATATAAGCAACCACAAAGCCCTCGTGTTTTCGCAATTCCTCGGAATGCTGGCATTGATCCGCGAAAAGCTGAAAGAATTGGGTGTAGATCACGAATACTTCGATGGAAGCACCTCGGCACAGGAAAGGGAACGCGCTATTCAGCGTTTTCAGAACGACGAAAACTGCCGTGTGTTCCTGATTTCGTTAAAAGCGGGGGGTGTGGGTCTGAACCTGACGGCAGCCGACTACGTTTATATCGTTGACCCCTGGTGGAATCCTGCAGTGGAACAACAGGCTATTGACCGTACTCACCGTATCGGGCAAACCAAAAACATTCTTGCCTATCGCATGATATGCAAAGACACTATTGAAGACAAAATTCTTCAACTCCAGGAAAAGAAAAGGCTGCTGGCGAAAGACCTGATAACTGACGATGAAGGATTTGTGAAGAGCCTCACAAAGGCAGACGTAGAATACCTATTCAGCTAAGCTTCAGGTTTTTACAATATATATTGAAGTCGGTATTAATGCCTTCTCCTGCGCATGGGCGAAGTACTGATCGGCGACTCACCGATCATAATAACCGTCCAGATACTCTTAATAAAACGGAGAATATCGGTTGATGGCCTGTAATGGTCGCGACAAATCTTTGCATTGTGTACTTCGTAGTACGTTGACTTCTTTTCCATGCTGAAGGAGGTTTATCTCTAAGAATTTGGGATTTCCACAGCCAAACGGCCGTGTTGTGAATTTATTGTGCATAAGTTACGAAGTAAATTCCCTATACAATTGTTAAAGCTTTGAATTATTTTTATCTAAATCCCTAATTATGAAAGGCCTGACCGTATTGCTTATGCTGACGCTACCCCTATGGAGTTATCCACAGGGGGTGTTCACCAACCAGACGCATTCCGCACTTGAAGTTGTTCTCAACGACTACCCCAAACACTTCCGTAATATAAAAGGTAACCTGGTTAACGCCGACCCGCAAACGACAGATTTTGCTTCGAAGGTTGAAATCCCCGGTGCGATAAATACAGTGATCACCCGGTACAGTTCTTCAAATGAAAAGGAGATATACAGCTGGAAATCGACTTTGATGGAAAATGAGGATTTTGATGAGTCTGCAAAACGATACAAAGACATCTTCTCCCAGTTAAGCAACAGCATCATTAAGATCGAAGGTGAAAAGCCTTTTATTCTCACGGGTACATACAATACTCCTACCGACGAAAAACGTTTCAATTCGAGCGTCCTTCAGTTGCTGCCTGCAGCTTCGGGGCGGCTAGCCAACGTAAAAGTCGAACTTACAATGGAGTTTCTTGTAACGGAATGGAAAATTTCCATCCTGGTTTATGACGAGGACGAAGAAGCATTCGTGATGGATTGAAGAACTTTTTGAAGATTATCGTTCAGGTTTTCGTAGTCAGTATAACCTCGCGCTATCAGATAAAATTTACTTTCACTTGCCTGCACCAGCACAGTTGGAAATCCGGTAACCTGCAATTGCTTTACTAAAGCAAATTCATACCTCGCTTTTTCTTCATACTCCGGCTGCTTCATCCGGGAATAGAATTCCTCGCTGTCAATTTCATATTTTTCCAGGAGATGCCGATACGCTTCGTGGTCGGTCAGGTCCCTACCCTCGTAATGATGCCCGTATTGCATATCGGCTGCAAATTCAACCTGGAGATCGCTTCGGTATTCCTTGAATACACACATGGCTATGGCAGGTATTAAGGAATCAGGATACCAGTCGCTCTCATCTTCGTTAACCACATGCCATAAATAATCCTTTCCGAAAGTAATTCCTGTACGCTCTTCAAC
>JAFAGE010000341.1 GCA_023423015.1 Bacteroidota bacterium | reverse complement strand
GTGTAAAATATCTCTTTCATCTTTGTGCTGTCATCAAAAACAAAAACACATCAATTTCAATTTTATGTCAAACAATGTTTCACTTCACCGGGTACTTCAGACAAAACCCGAAAAAGTGTACCGTGCGTTTACCGACAAGCTTGCTATTGCTTCCTGGTTGCCTCCATTTGGATTTCTCTGCAGTGTGGAAGAAATGGACGTAAAGGTTGGTGGTAAATTCAGGATGTCGTTCCACAATTTTTCTACAGGCAATGGACATTCATTCGGAGGAGAATACCTGGAATTGAAACCCGGAGAACTCATCAAATACACCGACAAGTTTGATGATCCCGATATGCCAGATGTGATGACCACTACAGTTCGGCTGAAACAGGTTGCTGCCGGTACAGAAATCAACATCGTTCAGGAAAACATCCCCGCTGCAATACCTGCAGACTTTTGCTATCTCGGCTGGCAGGAGTCCCTGGAAAAACTAAAAAAACTGGTAGAACCTGAAATTCCGGATGCATAATTGCAGCTGTTCGAGGGTAAACTGCGAATATGACTGAACAACATAACCTGGCCAGGTTTGTAAATGCACAGGAAGGCGTATACGGCAGCGCCTTGAATGAAATAAAGAATGGAAAGAAGACCAGCCATTGGATGTGGTACATTTTTCCACAGATACAGGGGCTTGGATACAGCGATACAGCGGTAAAGTTTGCCATCAGGAATAAACGGGAAGCAGCTGAATATCTGCAGCATCCAATACTGGGGAGCAGGCTTGTAGAAATAAGCAGCGCCCTTCTGAACCTCGATACCAGCAACGCAGCAGAAGTATTCGGGCACGTCGACAGCCTGAAGCTGAAATCATCTATGACTTTATTCTCGCTGCTGGAAAATACAAACCCTGTATTCCAGCAGGTGCTCGATAAATTTTACAGGGGCGAAAAAGACAACAACACCCTCTTCCTGCTAAATCCACACGATCCTTCAAAGTTGAAATAAGAGCGTAGATCGGAGAATGGAGACCGGAGAGCGGAGAACGACCATTGCGCTTGCCTTCTGCTGATACGCGGCGAAGCCGGTCGCTGTGCCGACTTAGCGTCGGCACCTTCAGCCAACATCATCATGTTCCTGCATATACAATCAGGGCCAGGCCGATCACGAAAAAGAAAAACATTGCTGCTATCAAAGTATTCGTCTGCTTCGTTCCATTCCGGAATTCTTTCCAGATAAATACACCCCACAATGCAGCCACCAGGGTGGCTCCCTGTCCCAATCCATACGATATGGCAGGGCCCGCTTTACCCGCGGCAATCAGGTTAAATGAATTTCCTAAACCCCAGATCAATCCACCCAATATACCGGTCATGTGTGTTTTCATTGAGCCGCGGAAGTACTCACCGTAACTGGATGGCGGTCCTGCTATCGGCCGCCGGATAAGTATTGTATTGAAAATAAAGTTGCTCGCAAATATGCCGACAGAAAAGATGAATACCGCCGTGTATGGAGTCATCTTACCGGGTGTTGGATTTTCAAAATTCTCCAGGTCCATTGATGCTGCAATAAAACGGTAAAAGAACGACATGAGTAAACCCGCAATCAGTGATAGTATAATCCCTTTAGATGAAACTTTGTTTTGCGACGCGCTCACCTTCCTGTAGGCAAAAGCATTTAGAATGATAGCAAGTGCAATCAAAGCGACACCAGTAAACAGCAAAAACGGATCCCCTTTCTGGGCGGCCAGGTAATTTAATATTACTCCCAGCACCAGGGCCAACCCAATACCAACAGGAAAAGCAACAGACATTCCCGCAATAGCTATGGCTGCCGACAACAGAATATTTGCAGCGTTGAAGATTACTCCTCCGAGCAATGCGCTGCCAATATTCGACAACTCAGCCTGCTGCAGGTCTGGCAGAAATGATCTCCCCTCCTCGCCTATGCTGCCCAGCGTAAATGCAGACAGTATCGAAAACAGGAGGATACCAATTACATAATCCCAATAAAATAACTCAAAACGCCACGTTTTACTTGCGAGCTTCTGTGTGTTTGCCCACGATCCCCAGCAGAGCATCGTGATCACACAAAATATTATTGCTAATGAATAACTGCTTACGATAAACATGATTAATGTATTGAGTTTTTCGGTGGTTTGTTTGAAAAAATAATATAGTTGCCATACCGGAAATTATATTGGTCATTCGGGTTCAACAACTTCACGGTTATCTTGTGTTTTTTCATCGGCAGCTCATAACGCCAGAAAAGTTCATGCCTGCGGGTGGTGTAGCTGGTAGGAAATTTGGCTGTCTCTACCTTTTCACCATCGATGTACAACTCGGCAATGAAGGTATAATGATCTTTCACGTCCCTCTTCCTTGATGCATCGCCCGACAAAATAAATCCGGTACCTTCAAACTCAAAGGTTAGCTCCCGGTTATCTGCGTCGTTATCTACATTTATCTTTTCAATCGGGTAAATTCCCGGAAATCCCTGTTCAAACTTTACGGCTTGTGGCGTTTGAATGGCGATTTTTACCTCGTTACCCCACACCGAACCTTTATTCGCTTCTATGTTTTTCAATGCATGTTCAAACCCGATTCCATACACCTTATTCAGCGAAGTGGAAGTGTATTTGAAGTTGATATCTTCAATTTCCTTCAGGCCCATTTTCCAGAATGCCGGAATTTTGTCGTATCCGAGCACTGTGCCCAATATTCCTCCCGCAGATGATGGATTACAATCTGCATCCTGGCCAGCGCGCGTTGCGATGTCCAGTGTTTTTGTAAAGTCACCCTGCCCATACAGCAATCCAAGAACTACATATGCGGCATTCACCTTTGCATCGATATTAAAAGGCGTGAATATGCCATCTGCACAGGCGATATCTCCCGACCATTTTTTCTCGATTTCAAACCAGGTTTGTTTCCAATCGTTCGGATACTTTTTGTGCCAGGTAATCACATCGTTAATACATTGATAAAATGTAGTATTCTTCGGAATGGTTTTTAGCCCTTCGGTAACAATGTAGTTGATGTCGTTGTTAACGAAAGCAAGGGAATACATAGCGCCAATGTAAACACCGCCGTACCAACCGTCGCCATAATTCATGATATGTCCGATTTTGTCGCTGATGGCTGAAGCAGTATTTGGCATACCAGGACTCATCAACCCGGCATAGTCCGCTTCAATCTGGTAGTCGATATCGTCGGCATGAGGGTTATTTTTCCAATGGCCCGATTCCGGAGCTTTTATCCCATTGAGTATGTTGTAACGGCCAGCCTGGTTGGCATGCCATAGCATGTATCCGGCATTTGCATACGCGTTGGCAAACGAATCCAGCGGCGCATCCAAACCATGCTTCTCAAATACTTCCACGAAGGTGATATCCATGTAGAGATCATCGTAAAGACCGGGATTATCCAGCATGTTCTTTTTCAACAATCCATCCCTCCATACCAGGGGCTGGTAGTCGTTGATGATCGTTCCATTAAACCTGAACTCGTAAGGGCCGCCGAAAGTGACGCCGATGGTTTGTCCTGCCCATCCACCCTTAATCTTGTCTTGCAATACCTGTTTCGAAATAGTTAGCGTCTTTTGTGCAGCCAGTTCAGGGGAATGAAAGCCTGCCAGCAAAATCGTGAAAACCGCAATCAGTCTGCCTGTGCTAAATATAGTCATGTCAATTACTTTTTAATCGGGTTATATATACTCAGTTCTGTTATGGATGTAAAAAGGTGAAACGTTTCTTGAGCCTTCGTACCAGTGTCCCACTAAGGTGGCGTCGCCAATAATTCTTATTGCTTTTGTTTTTACCGGCTTGATCTTTATGAGGTATTCAATAAACTGCGGTTGCAGGTGTTCGTTACCGGGGTGCGATAGTTCTGGTGATACCGAAACGCCATCTGCATTCCTCCAACGATTTTCGTTATCCAGGTACTGCACATTTAAACTGGAAAACCATCCGCCATTTTCTTCTACAGCGCCGATGTTGAGGCCGATAAGTCCGATTTCCTGTTCGTCACTCCATTCGTATCCATAGAAATCAATTTTAGGCTGGTTTACGTTCGAGTTGATGCTGTAGAAAACCGATGAATCTCCGTCGATTCTGCCGTCGTTGATTACATTTACCGAGCGGCCATATACTTTTTTGCCGAGCGAAAGCCACATTGAATCCCGGGCAGGCGTATACACAGTATTTACGTTTGCCAGTATACGCGCCGCATCCGTGGCCAGGTTTTTTGGTCTTATTAATAATTCAAGTTTGCTTTCGGATTTGTTACTGCCAGAAGAAATTGAAATGGCCAGGGGATATACTCCGGCATTTATAGCCTTCCCGGAAATCCTGCCATTTTCGAACCTTAAACCTTCCGGTAAAGTTCCTTCGGTGATCGTCCATGCCAGATTGTTTTTATTTCCGGATGCTACCAGCTCAATGTTCACGTCCTTACCAACTTCGATTGGAGGGAGTGGCGTGGTTGCTATTTCAAGCGGGGCTTCAAACCAGGCGGCAGTG
>JAFAGE010000317.1 GCA_023423015.1 Bacteroidota bacterium | reverse complement strand
GCAGATCACTGCTCCCGACGTTATGAACATCAACAACGAGCCGGCATACATTCACGAAATGTATGGAACCAAGCCTGGCAAAAGTTGTTTCGCCAACAATGCCTTGCTGGCACGCAAACTGGTAGAGAAAGGCGTTCGTGTGGTGCAGTTGTTCGACTGGGGATGGGATGCACATGGCGACGGCGCATACAATGCACTCAATCTTGGCATCATCAACAAATACCGCTCGATAGATAAAGCAATGACTGCACTGATCCTGGATCTGAAACAACGCGGGTTGCTGGAAGAAACGCTTGTGGTCTGGGCCGGTGAATTTGGCCGTACGCCCATGCAGGAACGCCGCAACGGTGCTGTAAATCCATTCCTCGGCCGCGACCATCACACGGAAGCATTCACCATCTGGATGGCGGGAGGCGGTATTCGTAAAGGCTTCTCATATGGCGAAACCGATCCGATAGGTTACACAACTATAAGCGGAAAAACAGAGGCCTTCGACGTACAGGCAACCATACTCCACCTGATGGGATTCGACCACGAACAATTCACCTATCCTTTCCAGGGAAGGCCATTCCGTCTTACAGATGTTTCAGGCAAAGTGATACAGGAAATACTTGCATAGTTTACGAATACGAACCCATAAACCAGATGATCGCTGACCTTATTGGAAGATTGCACCCGGCTCTTGTTCACCTGCCGATCGGCATATTATTACTGGGCCTTTGTTTTGAACTGCTCACCACAAGTAAACGCTTTGCGGCTATCCGGCCTGCTATACCGGCGATAATTTTCTGGGGAATGATCGCGGCAGTTTTGTCGTGCATTACCGGCCTGGCGCTTAATACCGGTGGTGACTATGAAGAAGAGCTCGTATCACCGCACCAATGGTCGGGTATTGCACTTGCTGTACTATCCATTATTCTCTACGCGCTTTATCGCAAAAACGTAAAGAATTCAGTGATCAAACTGTCGTCGTTTATTACCCTCATTTTGCTTTTCGTAACCGGTCATCTTGGTGGCACAATCACTCATGGCGAAGGCTTTCTAAGTTTTTCATCCGAAGAATCAGCAGGCGCTGAACCTATGAAGCCAATTCCTAATATTCAGAAAGCAGTAGTATATACAGATATTGTTCAGCCACTACTGCAATCCCGTTGTTATGGATGCCATGGAACACGCAAACAAAAAGGAAAACTGCGGCTCGATGACCAGCAATTGATACTACAAGGTGGCGAAAGTGGCGAAGCCGTTGTGCCAGGTAAACCGGATGAAAGTGAAATGATTGCCCGCATATTGCTGCCGTTGGAAGATGATGATCACATGCCTCCTCCAAGCAAAACCCAATTGACCAAAGAGCACATTGAAATATTAAAGTGGTGGGTTGCCTCAGGTGCAGACTTTCATAAAAAAGTGAGCGAGTTAAAACAACCTCCTACTCTTGAACCGGTGCTGCTTGCACTGCAATCGGGGACAACCATTCAAAGCGAAGAAATTGAGATGGTACCTAAGGAGCCGGTAGCAGCTGCAGACGCCAGTTTGCTGGCTAAAGCAAATGATCCGTCACTAACCGTGGTTCCTGTGGCAAGGGGTAGTAATTATCTTGAAGCTACCCTGCTCAACAATCCACAGCATGCATATTCATTAATTGCGGGAATACTGCCCTTTAAACAGCAGCTTATATCGCTGAAACTGGATGGAGTGTCGCTTAAAAAGGAAGCTATCGCCAGTATATCTTCTCTTGCTAACCTGAGAAAATTGAACCTGAGCAATACACCCATTACAGACGAGGACATCGCCCAGTTAGCAAACCTGAAAGAACTGCGTTCGCTGAATCTTGTAGGTACAGATGTTTCTGCAACCGGGCTGGCTCAGCTTTCGAAACTGCAGCATCTTAAATATGTCTACCTCTACAAAACTAAAATTTCTGCAGAAGAGCGTGAGAGCCTCGAAAAGATGTTCGCTTCCACAACCTTCGACTTTGGAAATTATTCTTTACCCATGTTGGAGGGAGATACAAGCGAAATAAAATTTTGACGGGTTTGCCTGTGCCGATTTAGCGTCGGCCCCTTCTGCCTCCTACCCTGCGAAGTAATGCTTTAATTTGTGCCTATGGTTGACAGGTACAAAAGGTTGGTTATTGAGAAGATGATCAGGGAAACACACGACACGGGTTCGTTCGTGCTTCGTCCTGAGGATGCAAACATCTCGGCTGTGTCCGGTCAGTTTCTGACATTCCTTTTCGAAAGTTTTGCGGGTCACGAGATCAGGAGAAGCTACTCCCTGTCTTCATCACCCGAATTGAATGAACCATTAGCGGTTACCATTAAACGAGTTCCAAATGGTGAAATATCGCGATTGCTGCTGGAGCGTTATAAAGAGGGCGATGTATTGAATACGATTGGTGCGTCGGGGTTTTTTGTGCTGCCCGACGATCCGGCATCTTTTCACACTTATATGTTTTTTGCTGCCGGCAGTGGTATTGTTCCCATCTTCCCGATGATCAAAACGTTGCTGCACCTACATCCGTCTGTAAAGGTGGTGTTGATTTACAGCAACAGAAACAGTGGGGATACTATTTTTTATTCTCAGCTCAAACACCTTCAACAGCAGTTTGCCGAAAATTTCGAACTGCATTTTTTGTATAGCTTATCTCCTGATCTCTCCCAATCACGTCTCACTCCTGCCCTGCTCGAGAATTACGTATCGCGTTACTCGTCGCATTTTAAAGAAATGTTGTTCTACCTGTGCGGACCAAACGATTACATGCGAATGATCCTTTTTACGCTATCCATTTTCGGAGTGCCGCAAACACACATACGGAGAGAAATATTTAATGTGCAGCAGCCGTCAGCAATGCAGGTTCCGCCCGATACAAATGAACACCAGGTTCAAATACTTGCTGGCAATGAAGCTTATAATCTGAGGGTGCAATACCCGCAAACGATATTAAAGGCGGCGCGTTCACACGGTATTGAATTATCTTTCAGTTGCGAAACAGGACAGTGCGGTACCTGCGTGGCCAAATGTTTGCAGGGTACTGTGTGGATGTCGAGGAACGAGATTCTGCTTGATGAAGATTTGCAGAAGGGAAAGGTCCTCACCTGCACCGGGTATCCGGTTCATGGCGACGTAATAATCAAAATCTGAACACTTAGCACATATGAGAAGCACCGCCCAGATCAAAGGCCACCCCCTGCACCCCATACTGGTTTGTTTTCCTATTGCATTTTACATTGGCACATTTGTATTCGACATTCTGGCAGTAACCAGCGATACCGCTTTTCTACACACCGCCTGGTACCTGAACATCTGCGCACTCCTGACTGCAGTGGTTGCAGCAATACCCGGAGCCATTGATTATTTCAAAACCATACCGCCCGAAAGCAGTGCCAAAAAACGAGGAACCCAGCATGCATTGATCAACGTCTCCGTGCTCCTGTTGTTTGCAATCGCCTTTATTATTCGCGCTGCGAGCGACGATATTCCGCCTTCTACGATTATTATTCTTATCGAAGCCGTTGGAGTTATTCTCTTATTTATCGCCGGATGGATGGGCGGAACGCTTGTTTACCGGAATCAGATAGGCGTAGACATCAGGTATGCTCACGCAGGGAAATGGAAAGAAGAAAGGATAGACTCACATGAGGGGGAAATAGAAGTAGCAACCTCAGATGAGTTAAAAATCAACCAGATGAAGCTGATACATATTCGTGATCGAAGAGTGGTTTTGGGAAGAACCGAAGATGGATATGCGGCATTCAGCGACTTCTGTACACACCGCGGGGGGTCGCTGGCAGGGGGAAGTATGATGTGTGGAACCGTTCAATGCCCCTGGCATGGTTCGCAGTTTAGTGTGAAGGATGGAACGGTGGAAGCCGGGCCGGCAAAAATGCCTATTGCAGTATACCCCGTTGTAGAAAGAAACGGAAAAGTGTTTGTATTGATTTCTTAAGAACGTTCTCCATTAATGAGATCATAATTCATTTATCCAAATGATTGTATAGATTTACGCATTCCAAACTCCCTACGTTAAACCATGAATAAAAAAGGACCGATCGTAATTATTGAAGACGATGTTGACGACCAGGAGCTGATTCGTGAAATGTTTTCGGAGCTGAACCTTCCCAATGAAGTACTCATCTTTCCCGATGGGGAATCCGCGCTTGAATACCTTAGCGGACCAGAAGTTTATCCCTTCCTGATTATTTCTGACATCAAAATGCCAAAGATGGATGGATTTGAGTTGCGCGACATGCTTTCGAAGAAGTCGAAGCAGTTACGGGCAACCCCTTTCCTGTTTTTCACAACCGGGGGAACGCCACAATCACTCAGTTCAGCCTATGGCATGTCGGTGCAGGGTGTGTTTCAGAAACCTGTTCGCTTCAACGAATGGAAACAAACGATGCAAAGCATTGTGCAATACTGGAACTCCTGCCTGGCGCCTATTTAGTCAGGCCGTTCGCCAGGCCGGTTCTCGCCCCTGGTGTTTCTGCATACGTCGGTAAAACGGTGATACAGGCTTTCGAATTCTTTATGGTTGACCGGCTTGGTAATAAACGCCTGTGCCCCCAGGCGTAAACAAAGTTCATTGTCGCGCAGGGATCGCGATGTGGTAAACATGATAACCGGGAGAGACTTCAATTTATCTTCAACCTTTAATGCCTTTAATGTTCTGATCCCATCCCATATCGGCATATTTATGTCGAGTACAACGCAGCAGGGAAGCTTTTCGGCTTGCTCTACCGTATTCAGATATTGCAGAAGTTCAAGTCCGTTGTTCACCATAACTACATCCAGCTGCGGGTCTATGTCGGCAACCATCGAACGGAAAAATTCCTGGTCATCCGGATCATCGTCGGCGTACAGGAAATACACGCGTTCAGGTGGATCTGGAATCTTCTTCATATTGACCATGCAAATAAAAAAATCAGGCCACGCTGGCATCATTTTTTATCTGTAATACAACACCATACGAGCGGCTGGAAATGTGTGGAATGGAAGGAAGCGATGCTCGTGTGAACAATTTTATGGGTGGAAATATCGAATACCGACCGGCCAATGAAAATTCCGGAGCGAACAAACTGCCTGTCTTATGGGGAGGCATTGAGTGTTCAATCAACCGGGTACAAAACAGGTTCCAGGATCAGCTAGAGCTCTCAGGTCATTACCAGCGACCGGGCGACATTGACCTGATTGCGCAGACCGGGATAAAGATCCTGCGATTTCCTATTCTTTTCGAAAAACATGCTGCTGAAAAGGACAAACCAATTGATTGGTCCTGGGCTGCTGAGCGACTGTCGTGCCTGGCTGCACACAACATAACTCCAATCGTTGGCCTGGTTCATCATGGCAGCGGACCGGCATATACCGATCTGAGCAAACGATCCTTTGCAACAGGCCTCGCATCCTTTGCGGCAAACGTTGCAAAGCGATTTCCGCATATTGAATATTACACCCCGGTGAACGAACCATTAACCACTGCGCGGTTCAGCGGACTTTATGGGTTGTGGTACCCGCATTGTGGCGACGACAGAAGTTTCTGCACTATGCTGATCAATCAGATGATGGGAGTGGTACTTGCCATGAAAGAAGTGAGGAAAATAAATCCCCAGGCGAAACTGGTGCAGACCGAAGACCTGTCGAAAGTTTACACTGTAAAAAATCTTCAATACCAGGCCGATTTCGATAACGCCCGAAGGTGGACTACGTTCGATTTCCTTTGTGGGAAGGTGGACGAGGACCATTTCCTGTGGCAATATTTTATCGACAGTGGTGTTACAAGAAAAGACCTTGAATTCTTTCTTGAGAATCCATGTCCACCGGATATAATCGGATTAAATTACTACGTAACATCCGAACGTTTCCTCGACGATAATATTTCTGCTTATCCGCAACACCTGCATGGTGGTAACCACATCGAAAAATATGTAGACACTGAAGCGGTTCGTATTAATCACGGAAACCCCTCGGGCCTGGAGGTTTTATTAAGAGAAGTTGAGCAAAGATACAACCTGCCGATGGCTATAACGGAAGTACACCTCCATTGCACACGTGAAGAACAGATGCGTTGGTTCAAGGAAGTGTGGCAAACCTGCTGCCACCTCGCGAATTCCGGTATGGACATCCGTGGCGTTACGGCATGGTCACTTTTCGGCGCCTTTGGGTGGAATAAACTACTCACCTCGCCCGAATGCGATTATGAAGCGGGCGTGTTCGATCTGCGGGCGCCGGAACCTCGTAAAACCGCCATGTTCAATCTGCTGAAAGCACTTGCTGAAAACCGGTCATTTGAAATGCCTCTGCTAAACCTTCCCGGCTGGTGGAAACGAAATGCACGTTTTCATGCACATGCAGGAGGTTTTCCGGAACCTGAGGCATCGTATGGTTCAGATGATTTTAATGATGTATTGGTTATTACAGGGAACACGATTATTTCGAAAGCTATTTCAGCCGCCTGCGAAGCCCGCGGTATTCCATACAGGCTACTGATGACTACGGATGGCCTTAGTACAATCACGCATGTACGTATATGCGGAATCATAGTAACCGAAGAATTACATAACGGAGAATTGTTGACGCGATTGATGAACCGCATCGTATCACCGAAGCGCGTGATGTTAATTTCGTCCGCAGCTGCTGCGGCTCAGCAGCATCAGGAGGAGTTACTTAGAGAAGATACTTATGTACCCGGTATTGAAGAAAAAATCCTGCAATGGTGCGCCGATGCATTGATCATACGTCATGGAAGGATTATTGGTTCCGGCGAAGACGATATTTCAATCAAAATCATTGAAGCTGCGCAAACTGGTGAGAAGATGAATTTGTGTGAAAATGTGATCCACTCATTTTCTTTTCTGCCGCATTTGGTGAATGCTGCGCTCGACCTGTTGATAGATAACGAAAAAGGAGTTCACCACCTGGTACATGCGGAACGTATGTCGTTATACCAGTATGGAATGGAGTTGTGTATGCTGCTTCAGCTCGACACGTCGTGCTTCGTACCGTATTCAGGCGAAGCATCAGTTCCGGCACTTGAAGAAGGAAGAATTAGTGTGATGCCACCGTTGCATCGTGTCATTGAATCCTATGCCGCTCACGTTCCGTCAGCAGGGGCAATGTCTTGTCTGTCTGCTTAAAGAACGCTAATTTACCGGGCGACGGAATTGAACTGTACAACCTTCTAACATGCGCATAAATTTTATCCTCTTTATTCGGAGCACCCTATGCGCCCTTCCATTCCTGCCAATTTCATCGTTTGCACAAAAGCAGGTTTCATCAGAGAATTTAAAAAATCTCAGCGTGGAAGAGCTGATGAACGTGCGTGTAACACTGGTGTCGCGAACGCCACAACAAATCACAGAGGCACCCTCGGCGATACAGGTTATAAGCGGTGATGACCTGCGGCGATCAGGCGCTACCAATCTTCCTGATGCATTAAGGCTTATTCCCAACGTTCAGGTTGCCCAATATCATGCAGGCGCCTGGATTGTCGGTGTACGCGGATTTAACACTCTGTTTGCAAATAAATTGCTGGTGATGCTTGACGGACGTACCGTTTACACCCCCTTGTTCGGTGGAGTGATCTGGGACCTGCAGCACCTATTGCTTGAAGATGTAGAACGAATTGAGGTAGTTAGTGGACCCGGAGGAACCTTGTGGGGTGCGAATGCTGTAAATGGGGTGATCAACATCATTACCAGGAAAACGAAAGACACACAGGGCACGTATATTTCGGCTACGGGTGGAAATTTTATACGCGACAAATTTGAGGCAAGACATAGTGGCAAGTTGGGTGAAAAGTCGTACTACAAAGTATACGGCATGCACAGCGACTTCAGGCCAACATACACCTCGGAAGACTTAAAATTTAACGACGACTGGAATGTGACTCAAGGGGGATTCAGAATGGATTTTGAGCCTACCCGGAAAGATGAGATAAGAGTTCAGGGAGATGTGTATCGCGGCTTCAGGGGTGATGGTCAGGATAAATCGAAGCTGAATGGCCAGAACATCAATGCGTCCTGGTCGAAATTTATCTCTTCGAAGTCGGATATGATGCTTCAGGTATATCTGGACCGATATTATCGCGAAGATGTTCCCACAAAGCTGGTAGATGAAATGACAACCGTTGACGCAGATTTCCAGCACCGTCTTTCTGTACACCAGAAACACTCGTTGCTTTGGGGGGTAGGTTATCGTTATGTCCGGGATAATTTTACGTCGAACAATGTTCTTTTCGGTATTCTGCCGCCGAAGAAAAACCTTGACCTTGCTACTGCGTTTTTGCAGGACCACATTTCGGTATCGGAAAAGATCCGGCTGACGGTGGGAACTAAAGTATTACACAATGTCTATACGGGGGTAGAATGGCAGCCAGGTGTCCGTTTGTCGTACCTGGTCAATTCTAAAAGCAGCTTATGGGCTGCCGTATCGCGAGCTGTTCGTACACCGAGTCGTTTTGATCGCGATTACTTCATACTTGGTTTTCGGG
>JAFAGE010000243.1 GCA_023423015.1 Bacteroidota bacterium | reverse complement strand
CTCACCTCTCACCTCTCACCTCTCACTTCTCCGCGCTCATCTCCAACTGCGGAGAAAGCCTCGAAAATTCGGCGCCGTTAAATATGCGGGCAAGGCTGAAATCTGGTGCACGGAGAAACTCGTCGAGATGCAACCTGGTGACTATTCTCCAGAAATTTTTTGATTTTAAATGTGCGTAGTCTTTATCCTGTACAAAAATTCCGTAAACAGGCTCTCTCTTCCTGAAGGAGATTTTTACAAATACAGGCTTTTTAGATTGATGTTTGCTGAGGAAGCTTTCAATTTCTTCGATATTCATCTGATTCATTTATCGCCTGTTTAATATAAAGTGGGGAAGGAATTTGCAGGCGATTCGATTGAAGGTATGTGAAATTAAGCACAATACCCGTAAATAATAGGTCATGCAGCAAACAAAGCGTATATTTGTACTTCAAGCGAATCCCCGCATTAGTAATCGTTAATTATTCTGCTCCCGCATCTTAGTTAGTTTTTGCTCCTGCTTCAAGGCATTTGTTACATTTTCATTTTCAATTAAAAACAGTTGTTGAACAACAATGGGACAGGCAGATCCCACACACAAAATCTGCGATCATTTATGACATTTAAAGAATTAAATCTCAGCGACGCATTACTCAGAGCGCTGGGAGAAAAAGGTTATTCAAATCCTACAGAAATCCAGGCCAAAGCAATCCCAGTTGTACTTCAACATCGCGACATACTTGCATCGGCTCAAACGGGTACAGGTAAAACTGCTGCATTTACGCTTCCGCTTTTGCAGCTGATGAGTGAACAAGACAGTAGCCAGTCAAGAACGCGAAGCACATTGCGTGCATTGATTCTTACACCAACACGTGAACTGGCACTTCAGATCGCTGAAAATATCAGCGACTATAAAAAGTTCATGCGTCTTAAGCATACAGTAATATTCGGCGGTGTTCCGCAATATAAACAAGTGTCTGCATTACGTGCAGGTACCGACATCCTGATTGCAACACCTGGCCGGTTAAAAGATCTGATTCAACAGGGCATTGTTCACCTTAGTAATATTCAGTATTTCGTACTCGACGAGGCCGACAGAATGCTGGACAGTGGTTTTCTTGAAGACGTAAAACGTATTGTGCGTTTACTTCCTGCAAAGAAGCAAACCCTGTTATTTTCCGCTACTGTGCCGCCTGAAATCAAAGCACTCGCCGACAAACTGCTGAACAACCCTGTAAGGGTAGAAGTGCAGCCCGTATCATCTGCAGCGCCGAAAATTTCGCAATGTGTGTATCACGTAGATAAACATCGTAAGCATGATCTGCTGGTCGACTTACTTAAGTCGGGCGAAATGGACAGGGTACTTGTTTTTACTACCATGAAACACCATGCAGATAAAATCTCTAAACGTCTTGTTAGCTCAGGTATCGCCTCTGAAGCGATACATGGAAATAAAAGCCAGGCACAACGACAGAATGCATTGGATCGGTTTAAATCGAGCAAGGTTCGGGTGCTGATTGCCACCGACGTTGTTGCCCGCGGCATCGATATCGACGATCTCAGTCATGTAATCAACTTCGAGCTTCCTGATGTTGCCGAGACATACGTACACCGTATTGGCAGAACAGGAAGAAGAGGCAGAACAGGCGTTGCCATTTCATTCTGCTCAAACGAAGAGCAGATACAGCTCAGGGATATCCAGAAACTGATTGCATCAAAAATTCCGGTTGCAAACCAGCTTGATCAGAAATCAGCCGTTTTAAATTAATTGCATGGCATTTATCGACCGCGTTTTACAGGAGCCAGCGTATGGCTGGTCGAACCAAAAGGGTGAATTAGTTGTTCCTACGAAGAAGCAGATGTGGAAAGAAGCTTTTTCCAGGGTTAACATATTTCGCGACAGAAGAAACTGGATCAGCCTGATGGCGTGGTTGATGGCTGCCTGTATGGTGCCGTTCTTTGTGTTATTCGTGGTGAAGTATTTCTCCATACCATTGATGATCTGTGCTGTTGTTTACAGCATGATCATCATGAGCACACACGGAACCATCTGGTTCCACAGGTTTTGTACCCACAAAGCTTATAAGTTCAGTCATCCCGTGTGGCGATATCTCACACAGAACCTGGTTATCAAAACTTTTCCGGAAGAGATATATGTGGTGTCGCATCATGTGCACCATGTAAAATCCGACCAGCCCGGCGATCCATACAATCCCAAAGGAGGCATTCTTTATTGTATGTTGTCTGATGTTAATCATCAGAGCATTTCAAAGGAGCTCGACGAAAGTGATTACAACCGTGCCGCACATTTTCTTCAGCATACCGGCGTTGAGATAAACAGTTACAGGAGGTATCGTAAATGGGGGTCTATAGCAAGTCTGCCTTACACGATTGCAACCTGGCTTGTAAACTGGGCGGTGTGGTACCTGGTGTTCTATTTTATAGGAGGTCATGGGCTTTCATGTGCTATGTTTTCGGGAGCCATGTTCTGGTTCGTACTGGTGCGTGCTTTCAATTACACCGGTCATGGAAAAGGTCATGAGGCGCATAAGGATGGGGTTGACTACGACCGCAGTAATCTTTCGTTGAACCAAATGCGTCCCGGATTGTTTTCCGGTGAGTGGCACAATAATCACCACCTGTATCCAGGTAGTGCGCGTGCCGGCTTCCTTCCTCATCAGCTCGACCTTGCCTGGATCTACATCTTCATACTATATAAGCTGGGAGCGGTATCAAGCTTCCGTGATTCTAAGAAAGACTTCCTGGCGAAGTATCATCTTGCCGGGCGGAAATAGTTTTTCAACATCCCAGCCAGAATTGTTGTAAGGTTTCTCAGCTCTCGTCCGCAAAATGTTTTGCTGTACCTTTGCCTGACCCCAAATCATCAGGTATGAACAGCATTCTCGTAATTGACGACAACGAAGATATCAGGGAAACGACAGCCGAAATCCTGGAGCTCGCAGGCTACCAGACGCACACAGCAGAAAACGGCAAATTGGGGGTGGAACTGGCCCTCAAAGTGAAACCTGATGTAATTGTTTGCGACATCATGATGCCCGTGCTTGACGGCTACGGGGTTCTTCACTTGCTAAACAAAAACGAAGTAACCCGCCACATCCCCTTTATCTTTCTAACGGCGAAGGCCGAACGCACCGACATGCGCAAAGGCATGGAAATGGGAGCCGACGACTACATCACCAAGCCCTTTGAAGAGATAGAATTGTTGAACGCTATTCAAATGCGTTTGCAAAAGAAGGCACTTCTCGATAAAGATTACCCGCGGGATGCCGAAGGCGTTAGTTCCTTCATCAGCGATCTGCGGGAAGTCGGCCTCGTAAAACACCTCACCGAACAATACGAAACCGTATCATATTCCAAAAAGCAGGTGTTGTACCAACAGGGCAAGCGTCCCCGATTTCTTTATTACCTCGCAAGTGGGAAAGTGAAATCCGTGAAGAACAACGATGATGGTAAAGAATACATCACCAACCTGCATTCGAGCGGCGATTTTATCGGCTACATTCCCATTATAGAAGAAAAGAATTACGATGATTCTGCCATTGTGATGGAAGACTCTGAAATACTGCAGGTACCAAAAGATGATTTCCTCAAAATCATTTACTCTGATACGTCCGTTACCAGTAAGTTTATGAAAATGATTTCACAGAACGTACGCGACAAGGAAGAACGTTTACTCACGCTTGCATACAGTTCTCTGCGCAGGAGGGTGGCACAGGCGCTCCTGGATATCAATGAAAAGTTTTCCGGTGCCGGTAAATCGAACATCGGTTTTTCCAGAGAAGATATTGCACACTACGTGGGCACAGCCACAGAATCGCTTATTCGCACCCTGAGTGATTTCAGGAGTGAAAAATTAATTGATATCAACAACGGTAAGATCAGCATCATTGAAAAAGAAAGGCTGAAGAACCTTCTTTATTAGTTTTTATTTCACAACAGGTGCCGACTTGCTTCGTTCTGATGCTTTTTCAAACCGGTTGAAATAAGCTTCTTCCAATTCTTCGCGATGATCCGGATGTGCGATATTGATTAATGCTTTTGCGCGTTGTTTCAGGTTCTTTCCAAACAGGTCTACAATACCATATTCCGTAATCACCCAATGCACGTGACCGCGGGTAGTAACTACTCCAGCTCCATCTTTCAGAAATGGTACAATGCGCGAGACGCCTTTGTTCGTCACTGAAGGCAATGCGATTATGGCTTTACCTCCTTCAGATAGGGAGGCGCCCCTGATGAAGTCCATTTGTCCCCCGATTCCTGAATATTGATATGTTCCTATTGAATCGGCGCACACCTGGCCGGTGAGGTCAATTTCAATTGCGCTGTTAATTGCCGTTGCTTTAGGATTTCTGCGAATCACACTGGTGTCGTTCACGTAGCTGATATCCATTACGCGAATGCCAGGATTGTCGTCAACAAAATCATACAACTTTCTCGTTCCGGCAACAAAACCTGTTACGGTTCTTCCGCGGTTAAGTGTTTTATGTTTGTTGGTAATGATTCCTTTCTCAATCAAAGGGATCACACCATCGGAAAGCATTTCGGTGTGTATGCCGAGATCCTGGTGTGTTGTAAGATTTTTAAGTACCTGGTCGGGTATTGCGCCGATGCCCATCTGCAGCGTTGCGCCATCTTCAATCAGTGACGCCACGTTATGCCCGATTTTTTCATACACTTCACCCGTTTGTTGCGAGTAATCCAGTTCAGGCAAATCTTTTCGCGATTCCACGAGCATGTCGATCTTGCTGATATGAACAAATCCGTCGCCGTGTGTACGAGGCATCAGCGGGTTCACCTGTGCGATAATTACTTTCGCTGTATCTATGGCAGCTCTTGCAACATCTACGGAAGTGCCCAGTGTGCAGAATCCATGACGGTCGGGCGGAGAAACCTGGATCATAGCAACATCAATCGGCAGAATGCTCCGGCGAAACAGTAGAGGGATTTCACTCAGGAACACCGGCACGTAATCGCCGTAATTACTATTTGCCACTGCGCGTGTGGCGGCAGAAACAAACAGGGAATTAAAGAAGAAGCTTTGATGGTATAGCGGGTTTGCGAAGTCGAGGTCGCCGAGTGTGGTAATGCTCACGAGTTCTACATCACGCAGATCCTTATAACGTTCGTGTAATGCTTTTACGAGTGTGATGGGTGTAGCAGCGCTTCCATGGATGAATACACGGTCGCCAGATTTCACGATCGCTACTGCCTCCCGGGCAGAAACGAATTTTCCTTTATTCATTTATCAATCAATTTTATGGTAAATATATTCAGCATTATCGGCGCGCCGCACCTGACGTCCGTCACCAGCAAAAGTAACAACTATCAGAAGGGAGATCAGCATAAGAGTTATGGGAAAAAGGGACAAAATATAGTTCCGGTCCATTGATAATTCGGTGAACCGAAAGGTGTAAATTGTCAGACGGCGTTCGTGTTATAATTTGAGTACTCTTAATCGTTGATAGGGAAGCGTCGCGCGATTGGCGCGGCGCTTTTATTTATAGTAATACCGAGGGTCTTTCGTAATGAGATTGCAGTTGCAGTTCATGGATGGTGAGGTTATCCATTTTGCCGGTTTGAATCCAGCGTTTGCCACTGCGAAAGCAGATCTGCGCGTGAAGGCCAAAATTTTCGAAGGCCTTTTCGGCTTCACCCACTTTGAACCAGGATTTCAGTTCAAGTAACCCCTGCTGGTGATTCCTGCGGATGTCGCGCAGTTGCAGGTTGTCATCGTGCAGAACCATGTGTTCGGGGCAGATTTCTTCCCAGTTGTGTTTTTTTCTGCAAAAAATCACACGAAGATTAGGGAAGCAGCGGGAAAATTTGTCCTGCAGGT
>JAFAGE010000104.1 GCA_023423015.1 Bacteroidota bacterium | reverse complement strand
CACGTCTCAACAGGTTTATCGAGCTGATGCAGATCGACAATTGGCGCATATACAAGCCTTTCCACCTGTTCCGCAAGATCAATGATGTTATTCAAAAACGCCTCGGGTAGGTTTGCTCCCGGGTATTTCTTTTAGTTGCTTCGAATTTTTTTTTGAGAATTGCCTCGCCGCAATTATTTTTGCTACATGAGCATAACCAAGGCTTTCCCGTTTTTTTACTTTTACTTCTACTTTAAAAGTGGCCGGGAACGCTTATGTTAACAGGTGAAATAATAAATTAACAATAAGAGAGTCCCGGCAAAAACGCCGGGATTCTTGTTTATAACCAACATGGAAAAACCAGCGATGAAAAAAGATACCAGGGTAACACCCTCGAAAAAAGACGTAAAGCATGAGGGCGGCCGGGTATCCATACAAGGGTACGAAGGCAGCTTTCACCAGGCAGCTGCGCGGCATTTCTTCGGTGACCAGGTAGAAGTAATTCCATGCGCCACGTTTCGCGAAGTGGTGAAGATTGCCGCCAACAACAAGGAGAGTACCGGCGGCGTAATGGCGATTGAGAATTCCATTGCTGGAAGCATTCTTCCAAATTATAATCTGCTACAGAAAAGTAACCTGGTGGTTACCGGCGAAGTGTACCTGCATATCCGGCAACATCTGATGGTGAACCCGGGCGTTTCACTCGATGATGTTCGTGAAGTGCATTCGCATCATATGGCCATTCAGCAGTGCCTGGAGTTTTTAGACAAACACAACTGGAAGTTGGTTGAAACGGAAGATACTGCGTTGAGTGCAAAACATGTTCACCAACATAAGAGTAAACACATCGCAGCCATTGCCAGCAGACTTGCATCAGAATTATTTGGGTTGGAAATCATCGCACCAAATATTCATACGATGAAAAATAATTACACCCGTTTCCTCATCCTACAACCTGGTGATGCAGCAAACGAAGTGGAAAATGCCAATAAAGCATCCGTTTATTTTCATACCGATCATTCCAAAGGAAGTCTTGCCCGCGTGCTCACGAGAATAGCCGATGCAGGCATTAACCTGAGCAAACTGCAAAGCTTCCCGATACCAGGGAGTGAATGGCAATATGCTTTTCACGCCGACATGGAATTTGATTCCGCCGCGCAATTTGGCGACGTGATCAAAGCTATGAAGCCGGTGACCGAAGAATTGAAAGTTTATGGAGTGTATAGGAAAGGGGAGACTTTTTAAGTGAAGTGAGACGTGAGAGGTGAAAGGTGAAAGGTGAAAGGTGAAAGGTGAGAAATACAATAAATTTTAAGATCAATTAAAATGAGTTTAACTGCGGAGCGCCTTCGGGGGATTGGAGAGTACTACTTCTCGCAGAAGTTGCGCGAAATTGCCAGGCTGAACAGCGAAGGCAAAAACATTATCAATCTTGGTATCGGTAGCCCCGACCTGCCGCCTCATCCTGATATTATTCGCGTATTGAATGAGGAGAGTGCAAAGCCGAATACACATGCATACCAGAATTACAAAGGAGCTCCGCAGCTCCGTAAGGCTTTTGCCGACTGGTATAATAAATGGTATAGAGTTAATCTGAATCCGGAAACCGAAATACTCCCGCTGATCGGTTCAAAGGAAGGTATCATGCACATCTGCATGACTTATTTAAACAAGAACGACAAAGTGCTTGTTCCAAACCCGGGATACCCTACATACAGCAGCGCAGTTAAACTTGCCGGGGGAACGCCGGTTTATTATGAACTCACCGAAAAGAATGATTGGAAACCGGATTTTAACCAGTTACAGCAGTTAGCAGACAATGCAGGCGGAGTAAAGCTGATGTTTGTAAACTATCCGCATATGCCCACCGGCCAGTTGCCCGACAGTCAATTATTTGAGTCCATTGTCCGGTTTGCAAAAAGAAACAACATTCTCGTTTGTCACGATAACCCCTATAGTTTTATTCTTAACGACAACCCGATGAGCCTGCTTGCAGTGGAAGGAGCTAAAGATGTGGTAATGGAATTGAATTCGCTTAGTAAGTCGCACAATATGGCTGGCTGGCGTGTCGGCGTGCTTTGTTCGTCGGCAGAAAGAATTGATGAAGTGATCCGCTTTAAATCGAATATGGATAGTGGCATGTTCCTGCCCCTGCAACTTGCTGCAGCCAGGGCATTGCAATTAGGTAGTGATTGGCACAATGAACTTAACAGTATTTATGCGAGGAGACGATCGCTCGTAATGCAGTTACTGCAAACGCTGAACTGCAAAACGCAAGGCCAGCAGGCAGGCATGTTTGTGTGGGCAGCTGTGCCCGACAATTACACCGATGGGTATGCGCTAAGCGACAAAGTTTTGTATCAATCCAATGTGTTTATAACACCGGGTGGTATCTTCGGCAGCGCTGGAGAAAAATACATTCGTGTAAGCCTGTGCAGCACAGAGGAAAACCTGCAACAGGCTATTAACCGGGTTCAAAAAGTCAGTGCATGAAGGTCGCAATAATTGGTACGGGACTTATAGGCGGATCGCTTGCATTTGCACTGCGTGACCTCAGGATTGCAACTCACATCATCGGTGTAGATGCTGATGAGGAACACCGGCAAAAAGCGGTGGAGTTGGGAATCGTGGATGAGGTGGCAGACCTGGATAAAGCCCTGGCTTCTTCTGAACTGGTGGTAGTGGCCATTCCCGTTCATGCAGCGCAGGAACTTCTGCCTTCTATACTCGACAAAGTAGATCGCCAGGTGGTGATGGACGTGAGCTCAACGAAAGAAAACATCATTAAAGCTATACAGCAACATCCCAGGAGAAGCAGGTTTGTGGCGACGCACCCGATGTGGGGTACTGAGTACAGCGGCCCGGAGGCGGCGGTTCACGACGCCTTCAAGGGGAAGGTGACGGTAATATCTGGTCGCTCTGAGTCAGACAAGGATGCTGTGGAGCTGGTAGAAGATATTTATCACAAACTGGGTATGAACCTGATTTATATGGATCCGGTGTCGCACGACTTGCATGCAGCTTACGTGAGTCACATATCCCATATAACGTCTTTTGCCCTGGCAAACACAGTGTTAGAGAAGGAAAAGGAAGAAGACACGATCTTCGCCATGGCCAGTGCCGGTTTTGAAAGCACCGTTCGCCTGGCAAAAAGTAACCCTGCCATGTGGGTGCAGATTTTTATGCAGAATCGTGAGAACATCCTCGACGTGCTGAACGAGCATATCTCGCAGCTGAGGAAGTTTAAAAGCTGCCTTGAAAAAGAGAACGAAACGTATCTCGAAGAATTGATTACGAACGCCAATAAGATAAGGAAGATACTGAAATAAGGTACCTTTGCGAAAATTTAGATAAGTATGATGACATTCGAAGGATTAGGGTTGGATGCCAGGTTGGTACAGGCTACAGAAGCGCTGGGATTCACACATCCAACACCAATCCAGGAGCAAGCCATCCCTGTGTTGCTTAAAGGCACCAAGGACCTGGTGGGACTTGCTCAAACGGGCACGGGTAAAACTGCGGCCTTCGGCTTACCCCTGCTGCATCTGCTTGATGCAGAAAAGAGGTTTCCGCAGGCACTGGTGGTTTGTCCAACCCGCGAACTGTGTATCCAGATCGTGAATGAGATGGAGCAGTTCAAGAAGTTTATGCCGAAAATGCAGGTGCTGGCTGTTTACGGGGGCACCCCGATCGGCGGACAGATACGCGAATTAAAGAGGGGTGTGCACATCGTAGTGGCCACCCCCGGAAGGCTGATAGACCTTATCGAAAGAAAAGCAGTGGATCTTAACCAGATACAATATGTGGTACTGGATGAAGCCGATGAAATGTTGAACATGGGATTCCAGGACGACATCGAGTTTATTCTTCAGAATACACCACAGCGCGAATCGACCTGGTTGTTCAGTGCAACGATGCCCCCTGAAATCAAGCGCGTTAGTAAAAAGTACATGACGCAGCCTTTCGAGATCACTGTAGGTAAAGTAAATACCGGAAATAAGAACATCGATCATCAATATTACATTACGAGTGCTCAACACCGTTATGAAACGTTGAAAAGGTTGATAGATTTCAATCCCGATATCTATGGAATTATCTTCACACGCACCAAAGCAGATGCCCAGGCAATTGCTGAAAAACTGACGCGTGAAGGATATGACATTGATGCGCTGCATGGCGATCTTACACAACAACAGCGGGATAAGGTGATGGGTGAATTCCGTGAAAAAGCATTGCAGCTGCTGATCGCTACCGATGTTGCTGCCCGCGGAATAGATGTTCAGGGAATAACGCATGTGATCAACTACGAACTGCCTGATGATGTGGAAGTATATACGCATCGCAGCGGTCGTACAGGTCGCGCCGGATTAACAGGAATTTGTATGTCGATTGTGCATTCCCGTGAGGTTAGCAAAATCAGGCAGATTGAGCGCATGATCCAGGCACCTTTTCACAAGCTCGAAATACCAAGCGGTAAAGACGTTTGCCGCAAACAGTTCTTCCGCTTTATGGATAAACTTATCGCTACCGACATCAGCCATGGTGGATATGAAACCTATGTGCCGATGCTCGAAGAAAAGTTTGCCGATATGAGCAAAGAAGAAGTGTTGAAGCGTGTTGCTGCTATGGAGTTCGACCGCTTTCTTAAGTATTATGAAAATGCGGAAGACCTCAATATTCGTGAGCGCACACGTCAACCCTGGGACAGACAGGAGTCGAGGCAAGGAGGCAGTTATGGCGACAGGCGCCGTGATACACGTGGACGCGAATTCGGAGGTAATGGCGAAAGCACTAAACTATTCGTAAACCTGGGTACCAAAGACGGGTTTTACAAAGCGAGCTTCCTGCAATTCATTTTAGACATGAGTGATTTGCGTAAAGACGTACTCGGAAGGATAGATATGAAAGAGATGAACAGCTGGATAGAAATTGAGAAAGGTGCTGCACAAAAAATGATCCGCGCAATCGATGGAAAGAATTATAAGGGTAGAAGGATCAGGATGAATGAGGCAAATAGGTAAGACGCTAAGGGAAGATTAGTAACTAATTTAATTATAGACAATGCAACAAACATTAACGAGCGCTGCGGGAATTGAACAGGTCTGGGCCAAGAGGCCACTGATCATTTCCGGCCCCTGCAGTGCTGAGACCGAAGAGCAGGTGCTGCAAACAGCGACAAGGCTTGCCAACACAGGAAAAATCGACGTACTGCGCGCGGGTATCTGGAAACCCAGAACA
>JAFAGE010000072.1 GCA_023423015.1 Bacteroidota bacterium | reverse complement strand
GCAGTATGGAGCCTGGATTGCAAACCGCTACAAAGACCGGAAGAATGTTCTGTGGGTACTTGGTGGCGATAGAAATCCGAAGAATGATCAGCACATAGCAGTATGGAGGAGCATGGGCAATGCAATCAAAAAGGCCACGGCAAATAAGGCGGTGATCAGTTTTCATCCTATGTCGAACAGACTGGGATCGTCGGAGTGGTTCCACAACGATGCCTGGCTTGATTTCAACATGTTCCAGACCGGCCACTGCCGCGATGTTGATGTGTACGACTGGGTAACTACTGTATATAATAAAACGCCAACTAAACCGGTGATGGACGCCGAACAGATCTATGAAGATCACCCGGTTTGTTTTAAAGCAAACGTGCTGGGCATTTCAAATACGCTTGACGTAAGGAAAGCTGCATACCTGAATTTGTTCGCCGGAGCATTTGGACACACATACGGATGTCACGATATCTGGCAGATGTATTCACCGAAAGCAGAGGGCGTAAATGGTCCTCATCATTATTGGTATGATGCCCTGGAGCTTCCGGGTGCTAATCAAATGATCCATGTTAAAAATCTATTGATCAATAGAAACTTCGCCGACAGGGTTCCTGATCAGTCGCTGATCATGGAAAATAATCTGCCTTCTGCAGAACGTATTCAGGCCACTCGCGGAGACAACTACATCATGGTTTACACTGCTGCCGGCAGACCATTTACGCTGAATATGGGCAAGCTGCAGGGCAGTGTTGTTCATGCATACTGGTACAATCCATCGGATGGTAAAGCAGGAAAAAAAGCACAGGTTGATAACAAAGGAACACACCAGTTTAAGCCGCCTTCATCCGGCTATGGTAACGATTGGGTGTTGGTAGTGGAAGCAGGAAGCTAAATTTTCTCACAGTATCCGTATATTGGCATACATGAAGTCTTGCCAACTGCTTATTCTCACAGCAACGCTGCTGACTGCAGCTGCGTGCCGCGATGCCAATACCCTGTTTGTACGCAAGTCTGCTTCACAAACAGGAATAACATTTAACAACAGGATTGTTGAAAATGATTCCATAAATCCCATCGACCTCGAATTCCTGTACAATGGCGGAGGTATAGCTGCGGCAGACTTTAATAACGATGGCCTTACCGACCTCTATTTCACTGCAAGTACTGAAAGCAACAGGCTTTACCTGAACAAAGGCAATCTGAAGTTTGAAGACGTAACAGATGTTGCTAAAGTTTCCGGAGAAGGAAGATGGGCAAATGCTGCTTCAACTGTAGACATCAACAACGACGGTTTGATTGACATCTACATTGCAAATACTATTTATTCAGATCCCGGACGACGTAGCGATCTCCTTTACATTAACCAGGGACCGGATAAAAATGGCGTTCCCGTTTTTAAAAACATGTCGAAGGAATATGGCCTTGGAGACAGTTCCTACTCAGTGCAGGCAGTGTTTTTCGATTATGATAACGACGGTGACCTCGACATGTACCTGGCTACAACACGCCTGGCACAAAGAGAAGGTGCACGTTTTCTGAACAGCAGCGACACTACCAAAAACGACGTTGACAAACTATTCCGTAATGACTGGAACGAAGAATTAAAACATCCTGTGTTCACAGATGTATCCCGCGAAGCCGGAATTGTTCACCCGGGTTTTGGATTGGGTGTAGCAGTTGCGGATATAAATAAAGATGGTTGGAAAGACGTGTATGTGACCAATGACTTTTACGGCAGCGACCTTATGTATATCAATAATGGCAATGGCACTTTTACCGACAGGCTCAAAGAGATGTTCAAGCATACGTCTCAGAACGCAATGGGTAATGACATTGCCGACATCAACAATGATGGGTTGGCGGATGTGATTGTGGTAGATATGAATCCGGAAGATAATTTCCGGAAGAAGAAAAACATGAACGGTAGCAACTACAATATCTACCAGAACATGATTGCGCAGGGGTACAGTATTCAGTATGTGCGGAATACGCTACAGTTGAATATGGGGCCGGCAGTTTACGAAGGTGATTCAACGGGCAATCCGGTTTTCGGTGATATAAGTTTTTACGCTGGCGTTGCAGAAACTGACTGGAGCTGGAACCCATCGCTGGTAGACCTGGACAACGACGGCTGGCGCGATATTGTGATCACAAATGGTTATCCTCGGGATGTTACCGATCATGACTTTGCCGCGTTTCGTGGTGAATTGGGAAACATTGCTACCCGGGAACAGCTCATTGAAAAAATTCCGCAGATTAAGATCAGGAACTATGCTTTCAGGAACAATCGTAACCTGCGATTCACAAACGTGACCGATGAATGGGGAATGACCGAATTGTGTTTTTCAAATGGCGCCATTTACGCTGATCTTGATAATGACGGCGATCTCGATTATGTAATCAACAACATCAACGAAGAAGCGTTTGTATATGAAAACAAGTTGAGGCAAAAAGAAAATGGCCGGAACTCAAACCTGCTAACGATTGCATATACGGGACCGGAAAAAAACAGGTTTGGTCTCGGGACGATTACCGAGGTTTACTATGCCGACACCGGGTACCAGGTGCACGAGAACTCTCCCTACAGGGGTTATTTGTCGACCGTTGAACCAATAAGTTATTTCGGTCTTGGAAACGCGACTAAAGCCGATTCTGTAATAATAACGTGGCCGGATAGGCGCCGCCAGGTATTAAAAGATGTGAATGCGCAAAAGAAGCTGATCGTTGATTACCGCAACAGCGCGCCTGCTGAAACCTCAGGCTCTAAACAACCTTCACGGATCTTTTCAGAAATAACCAAAGCTTCAGGTATAGATTATACGCATCGAGAATTCGATTTCATCGACTACAACATGCAGCGGCTGTTGCTGCATAAATTATCACAGTATGGACCCGGTTTGGCTGCCGGAGACATAGACGGAAACGGACTTGATGATTTCTTTGTTGGAGGAACCGGCAACTACACGGGTAAGTTTTTCCTGCAACAAAAGGATGGAAAGTTTCGCATGGCGGATCTCCCAACTGCATTATGGTCTTCGAACAGTAGTCCCGAAAATATGGGCGTGTTGTTCTTTGATGCAGAAGGCGACGGCGACCTTGATGCATACTTTGCAAATGGCAGCAATGAATTCAGGGAAAATGCCGACAATTACCGCGATTGGTTTTTGGTGAATCAGGGAAATGGCCACATGCGGTGGGATTCCACATGTATTCCGCTCAATAAAATCAGCAAGAGTACTGTCAGGGGAGCCGACTACGATAACGATGGCGATATAGATTTGCTGGTTGCCGGTCGCGTGCGGCCGGGCCACTACCCACA
Source organism: Bacteroidota bacterium (assembly GCA_023423015.1). Classification (GTDB taxonomy): domain Bacteria; phylum Bacteroidota; class Bacteroidia; order Chitinophagales; family Chitinophagaceae; genus Flavitalea. The sequence goes on along the minus strand of JAFAGE010000072.1, from coordinate 1,086 downwards.
GGCTGTAAGCAGCTTCATATACCGGAACGATTCCAAAGCCGGTGCAATTAAGTTCACTGACGTTACCAAAGAGGTAGCACCCGCGCTCGTAGACGTTGGTATGATCTGCGATGCATTGTGGACAGACTTTGACAACGACGGATCAATAGACATCTTATTGGCAGGTGAATGGATGCCCCTGACGTTCTTAAAAAATGTAGGCGGTAGATTCAATAATGTTACGGCAAACACCGGCGTTGCTTCTAAAATAGGTTGGTGGAACAGCCTGGCAGCCGGAGACTTTGATAACGATGGAGACATTGACTACGTTGCGGGTAATCTCGGTCGTAATTCTTATTTGCGCGCCGCCGACGAGTACCCGATTAATCTTTACGTAAACGATTTCGATAACAACAACTATGTAGACCTGGTACCTACCATGTACCTACCCGACGAACAAGGCAAACGACAGGAGTATACGGTACACACACGTGACGATGTGATGGAGCAATTGCCAGGATTGAAAAAGAAATTTCTAACGTACAAAGACTATGCAAGTGCAAACATTAGGGGCGTTTTCGAAGGAAAACTCGACAGTTCAAAAAAATTGCAGGCGAATTACCTGGCCACATCGCTGCTGATAAATGATGGCAATGGAAAGTTCAGAATAGTAGAAATGCCGCCAGTGATGCAATTCGCACCGGTGAATGCGATGATCGTAGATGATTTCAACAATGATGGTTTTCTCGATATTGCCGCAACAGCAAACGATTTTGGTAACGAAGTATCCAATGGAAGATATGATGCATTGAACGGTGTTGTTGCACTCGGAGATGGCAAAAACAATTTCCGTTGTTTGAGCAGTTATGAAAGTGGCTTATTTATACCCGGCGATGGAAAAGCTTTAGTAAAACTGGTTGGTGCTTCAGGTGATTACCTCCTCGCGTCGTCACAGAATCGCGGCCCGGTAAAATTGTTCAGGAATACAAAGCCAGGAAAAGCAATTCCGTTAGAAATCAATGACAGGGTTGCAATTATCAAACTAAATAATGGTGAAAGGCGAGAGGAGATTTACAATGGAAGTTCATTCCTTTCACAGTCGTCGCG
>JAFAGE010000005.1 GCA_023423015.1 Bacteroidota bacterium | reverse complement strand
CTCCTACGCTTGAGCAGTTGCAACCCGTTCAGGAAAACACTGACCCACTTAACATCAGGCTTGGTAATCCTTCGCTGCGGCAGGAGTTTGTACATAATGCTTCTTTCAATTTTCATAGTTACCAGGTTATCTCCGAACGGGGCGCATATCTAAGCGTTTCAGCAAGCGTTTACGATAACGCCATAAGTACATCCAGCACCGTTGATGCAGGAGGCAAAACATTTCACAAGCCAATCAATGTTGACGGCAACTTTTCAGGTTTCGCGTATGCAGGTTACCAGATGAAACTAAAGAAACTGAACCTGTATTTCAATATCGGACTAGACATGCAGTTGAACAGGACAATCAACGAGCTGAATAATCTCAGGAACATAAATAACTACCAGAATTACGGATTGTATATGTATCTCGGAAAACAAAAGAACGACAAATACTCTTTGTCACTACGGGGTCCTGTTGGTTATACATTTAGTAAATCGTCGTTAAGACCGGATATTGTTACCAGATTCGTCACCTTTAATCCGGAACTGGATGGATGGATTAAACTTCCTGCAAAGTTTGAAGTGGGAACAAACGTGCAATATGCTTATCGGGAGCAGACTGATGTATTCCAGGTAAACAGGAATGTGGTAAGATGGAATGCACACATTGCGCGGAAGTTTCTTAAAAACAACAATCTTGAATTGAAGGTACAGGCTTTCGATATTCTCGATCAGAATATAGGATTCAGAAGAACCGCGACATCCAATTTTATTACTGAAGATAGCTACACCACGCTCAGGAGACGATTTATGATTGGCATTCAGTATAACATTTCCAAAAATCCCTGATATGAAAAGAGCTTTATTACTGGCGTGGATTACATTGCTGGCTTGTTTGGTGAATGCGCAACAAAAGTTCATCTACGAAGGAAAGATTGAATTTGAGCGAAAGATTAATGTTCACCGGCAGGTGGATCCTTCTGAATCCGACGACTGGTATAAAGATATGGTGTCAAAATCACCGGCTTTTCACAACACACTATTTACCCTGCAATTTCGAAACAAAAAGAGTATTTACAAACCTGCCCAGGAACTGCCCAGGTTCGAAATGGTCTGGCTGCTTGGTCCGGCGAAAGAAAATATTGTATTCAACGATCTCGAATCCAACCTGAGGATAAGTCAGAAAATGGTATTCGAAAGGCGATTTGTGATTTCAGATACTGCTGCCCGATTCAAGTGGAGGATCACAGACGAGAAAAGAGTCATCGCCGGTATGGAATGCCGGAAAGCAGTTACCATTATATGCGACTCGGTGTATGTGGTGGCATTTTACACAGATGAAATACCAGTAAGTGCCGGGCCTGAATCGTTCGGCGGACTTCCCGGCATGATCCTGGGGCTTGCTATTCCAAGGCTCCACACCACGTGGTTTGCCACAAAAGTGATGCTCTCCCCTCCTTCAGCATCGGACCTTCAATTGTCTTCGCGTGGTCAGAAAACCGATCCGCAAAAACTAATGTCTACCCTCAATCGTTCCTTTGCAGATTGGGGTAAATACCGCGACAAAAACATCTGGTGGATTTTGCTGTAATGAAAAAACCGCCAGAATAGTTGGCAGGTTGAAAGTCTTGACACAATTTTACGACCCATGAATAAAGTATTGTGTTTTGGCGAAATTTTACTGCGCCTGTCTCCTGATGTAAACGGCCAGTGGATCAGTAACGCAACAATGCCGGCATATCTTGGCGGAGCAGAATTAAACGTAGCGCAGGCGCTGTCAAAATGGAACATTCCCGTAGCCTATTGCAGCGCTTTGCCTGAAAATTACATGTCGGCACGTATACTGGAGCATCTTACGTCAGCCAACATCGATGTGAATAAAATGCACAAATCCGGTAGCCGGATTGGAATTTATTACCTGGCACAGGGAACGGATCTGAAACATGCGGAAGTAATCTACGACCGCGCCTTCTCCTCCACGGCGATGCTGCAACCAGGAGAAATCAACTGGGATGAAGTGCTCGATGGAGTTTCCTGGTTCCATTTCAGCGCAATCAGTCCTGCAATCAATGAGAATGTTGCAATAGTTTGTAAAGAAGCGCTTCATACTGCATCTAAAAAAGGTATAACCATCTCGGTAGATCTTAATTATCGTGCGAAGCTTTGGAAATGGGGTAAACAGCCGTCAGATGTAATGCCGGAGCTTGCGACCTATTGCAACGTAGTGATGGGGAATATCTGGGCTGCTGAAACTATGCTTCAGGTTCCAATTCCTAAAAATTTCAATACAGATAAAGAATCCTGCATAAAACAGGCGGAAGAAACATCACGTGCAATCATTCAACGATTTCCGAACTGCCGCCAGGTTGCTAACACATTCCGTTTCGATTGTGGGGATGGTCTTCAGTACTATGGAACAAACTTCACTGCAGACCGTTTGTATGTATCGCAGGAGCATACTGTAACCGGAGTGGCCGACAAAGTTGGAAGCGGGGACTGTTTCATGGCCGGATTGATTTACAGTGACCACAATAAATTAAGCCCGCAACAGGCTATCGATTTCTCTGCGGCGGCAGCTGTTGATAAAATGTTTGTGGTGGGTGATGCAACCACTTCTACTGCAGAGCAAATAAAAAAACGCGCGCAACTTGTATAATTAAGCAACATGAAAGAAGAAAACGAACTGATCAACCGATTGTCGCAGCAAGCTATACTACCACTATTTTTCCACCAGGATAAAAATGTTTGTTCCGAAATTATTCGCGCACTATATCGCGCCGGGGTACGTCTTGTTGAATTTACCAATCGCGGCCAGGAAGCGCTTGAAAACTTCCGCCACATGAAATCTGTTCGTGATGCTGAGATGCGGGACCTGCTACTTGGTGCGGGAACCATTAAGACAGCGGCACAAGCCTCTGCATTTGCTGATGCCGGAGCAGACTTCATCATTTCTCCGGGACTTAGCGAAGAAGTAGGCAGGATCTGCGGCGAAAGAAAACTTCCATGGACGCCCGGATGCATGACGCCCAGTGAAATTATGAAGGCAGAACAACTCGGTGCATTGCTAATCAAGCTGTTTCCCGGAAGTTTGCTCGGTGCAGGTTTTGTGCAGGCAATAAAGGAACTCTTTCCGGGTTTGAAATTCATTCCCACCGGCGGAGTAACAATTGAGGAAAAAAATCTTTCAGAATGGTTTGCCAGCGGCGTAATAGCCGTTGGTGCCGGAAGTACATTAATCGATAAGAAAGCTCTCGCGGCTGGTGATTATCAAAAAATTCAGATGGCTACCGCGTCGGCTTTACAACTCGCGCAATCAGTAAAGAGCCGCAGCTGACTTTTTCTATTCATTAACAAACCTGCATTAAACGGAGCGGGGAAATACAACTCTAATATTCATAACCTTTAAAAAGTACTGTTATGAAAAGAGTTCTCTTCCTGTTGCTGATAGTTGTGTCGGCAATTTCCGTGTCCGCACAACACGATAGCCGGAGAAATGACCGTGCTGATCGTTACCACTATAAGTATGATAAGAAAAAACACATTCGTGACCGCAATTCATACTCACGTGAAGAATACCGACGCCAGGTTATGGCGATAAATCATCATTTCGATTCGAAAGTAAATTCTATCAGAAATAAGCCATTTATCGGGAGAAACCAGAAAAACAGGCGTATACATCAACTGGAGATGCAAAGGCGGGTGGCGCTGAAAGAATGCCGCGACAAATTTGCAAAACAAAGAGACTTCGCGCGCGACCGCCGCAGGCGTTAGGGATGAGCGTGAAAGGTGGGCAGTGAAAGAAAATGCAGGTGTTGAAAGCACCTGCATTTTTATTTGGTTCATGGTTCAAATACCGCTTTTGCTTAAATTCAGGCAACCAATAGATTGCCATGCGGAATGGTTGAGTGAAAGAAATCGCGTAACTGGAAGACACGAATGATTATTAAACTTGCTTTTTTATGTCGAACCGAAGAAAATTCATCAGGGACGCAACTCTTGCCGGATTCGGTGTAGCCGCAATTCCAAATTTCCAAGCATCGGGTGCCAATAGCGCCCCCCACGCAGCACTTACAAGTATGTTTAACACAAATGCCGAAGGCATCAGTATCATCGGACAATACGGTCCGTGGGCCGCTTCTCTGCACGAGAATAGTATACCCGCATTTTCTTTCAGAAACGAAAAATTTAAAAACATCAAAGACTGGCAGGGCAAAGCAAGGGAGCTCCTGCTTCGGCTGATGTCTGTACCCGATCTCGGCAAAACTCCACAGGCTACTGTAACGGACAAGTACGTGCTGGATGGTGTTCAAATTGAAGAATTAAGCTGGCAGCTGCCATACGGCAGACCAACAAAAGCCATCCTGTTGAAACCCGAAAATGCGAAAGGCAAACTACCTGCGGTGCTTGCTTTTCATTGTCATGGTGGAAATAAATATTTCGGGACGGAAAAAATTACACGCACCCGACACGAGCAACACCCGCTGATGAAGGAACACCAGGACTTTTATTATTCAGGAAAAGCCTGGGCCAACGAGCTCGCGAAACGCGGCTATGTAGTGTTGGTATCCGACGCATTTACCTTTGCAAGCCGCAGGGTAAAAATGGAAGACGTTCCCGAAGTGCTTCGCGAAGGGATGACCGAAGCAAAGCGCGACGACCATAATAGCATTGAAGCATATAACAAGTGGGCTTCAAATCACGAACATGTTATGGCTAAATCATTGTTCTGTGCAGGCACCACATGGCCGGCCGTTTTCTATGCAGAAGATAAAGTTGCGCTTGATATTTTGTGTGCGAGGAACGACGTAGATACCTCGCGCATAGGATGCGGCGGACTATCGGGCGGGGGAATTCGCACCGATTACATGGCGGCATTGGATCCACGTATCAAATGCTCGGTCACTGTTGGTTTTATGACTACCTGGCGCGACCTGGTATTGAATAAATCCTTTACGCATACCTGGATGACGTACGTTCCCGGTCTACCCCGTGAACTTGATTTCCCGGAAATACTTGCAATCCGCGCCCCGCTTCCCACACTGGTTCAAAACGATGAGGAAGATTTTCTATTCACCATGCCGGAGATGAAAAGGGCCGATAGCATCATGCAAGAAGTTTTTGAAAAAGCCGGAGCGGCAAAAAACTATAAGTTCAGCTTCTATCCCGGCCCGCACAAATTCGACGCAAAAATGCAAGAAGAAGCATTCGCATGGTACGACCAGCACCTGAAGTAGAGAACGGGAACGAGACTGAATCTCTCAAGTCGTCATTGTTTTATCTCTAGTCCCCCGGCGGAGAATTTATCGAGGAATATGTGTGTTTGTTGGTGTTGTTGCAGTATGCTGGCCGGTACGAGGTTGGTGACGGGTCCGTTAAAACTATTTTTTACTGCTTCATTTTTGCGCGCATCGGGAACGGTGCATATAATGTGGCGCGATTTCATAATTTGTTTTACTGACATGCTGATGGCACTTGCCGGCACATCCTGTAGTGTTTTGAACCATCCTTCGCCCATTTGTTGCATCCTGCATTTTTCATCCAGCTCCACAACGAGGTATGGTTCCTCGGTGTCGAAATCAGCAGGTGGGTCATTAAATGCAAGGTGTCCGTTTTCTCCAATACCAACCAGGGCAACATCAATCGGATGATTGCGGATGGCATCACCGAGTCGTTTACATTCAGCCTGTACG
>JAFAGE010000185.1 GCA_023423015.1 Bacteroidota bacterium | reverse complement strand
TTTAAAAGCTGCTGCGTTACCGTTCATCGGGCTTTTGAGCTGGCTGCTTAGCACAAACTCAGCGGAAGGGGATTTTATGAATTCTCCGGGCGCTTCGTAATCTACAAATAACACCTGGTGAATGTCTGCCATCTCCACTTTCCTGTCTTCCATAAAATTCGCGATGCAGTGAACATCGTCGAACTTGAACACCTTTCCTTTTTTTGTAACAATTTCGCCACCAAATTTGGGGTCAGCTATTGCCATTTTACATTCAACACACATGTCTTTCCCCAGGGCAATTGGTTCGGGTTTTGGCGTGCATGCGGTAAATATCAATGCACAAATAGCGGATACTACCAGGGCAGATCTTTTTGATATACCTGTTGGCTGTTTGGTCTTTTTATTTTTTCTCCATTCCATAAACAGAATTATGAAGAACATCGCCACGGCACCTGCCACGATCCAGCATCCTGTATCCGGATAGGAATACGCGTCGAAGTTCAGAAGTTTTTTGTGTCCGAGAACCGGTGGTTGATAAGACAGGCCTGGCACCTGTATAGCCGCTGTAGGATCGAGGTTGTGGCCGTAGTCGTAGCCCCACAGGTAGAAATCAACGAACGCAGCAATGGCAGCTGCAACAAATAGCGACAGGTACACCACGAGAAACTTACGGCTGCCGGTAGCTGCTACCAACAGTCCCATCGCAATGAATGCGCCGAATACATACACCAGGAAGTCGAATTCCGGGAACATTTCGGCTTTGATGTGTTTCATGCCGATGTAGTGATTCAATCCATTTATGATTTCTACCTGTCCCGATAACTTATACAACCATATCTGCATCGACAATCCTTCCGGATATTGGGGTGCGATCAGGTAAATGGACCAGAATGGAAGAAAATATGCAGCTATCATCGCCAGCGATCCCACTGCAATAAGAATTCTCGAAGTTTTACTCAGCTTTGTCATATGCCACTTTTAAAGAGACAATGCAGCATCGCTGCTGCATTGTCGTTTACACTTTAGGGATTCATGGAGGTACTCTGCGCGGTGCTGTCAGGCTCCGCAGGTTTATTGGTTCCCGTGCTGAACGTTAGCGCCACATTGCTATTTGCAGGCGACACCCTGAGGTAACCCTGCATTTCCTGGTGCAGGGCCGAACAGAAGTCGGTGCAATAGAACGGGAACATTCCGGCACGATCGGGTTTGAAAAGCAAGGTTTGGGTTTCACCAGGCATGATCAGTATCTCTGCATTGTTTGCTCCTTTAATCGCAAATCCATGCGGTACATCCCAGTCCTGCTCAAGGTTGGTTACGTGGAAATAAACCTCGTCGCCCACTTTTACACCTTCAATATTATCGGGCGTAAGGTGCGAACGGATTGCGGTCATCCATACGTGTACTTCTTTGCCACGACGTTCTACTTTGGTTTGGCCCTCGCCTTTAGCTACATAGGGGTGTTCATTCTCTTCTATCTTATATATCTTGGTTGTGTTACCTGAAATCTTCTCTGCAGGAATGGCTTCTGCATAGTGCGGCTCACCCACAGTTGGAAAGTCGAGCAGCAGCTTCATTTTATCTCCGCTGATATCATACAGCTGGGCGCTTTGCGGCAGTTCCGGACCAACGGGCAGATACCTGTCTTTCGTGATCTTGTTATAAGCCACCATGTATTTACCGTATGGTTTTTTAGTCGGGCCGCCCATTACGCTCAGGTGGCCGATTGAATAGTATGTGGGAACCCTGTCGAGCACTTTCAGATCCTTCACACTCCATTTCACGATCTCAGAAGAAACGAACATTGAAGTGTACGCGTTGCCGTTTGCATCAAATTCGGTGTGCAATGGTCCGAGGCCTGGTTTCTGCACCTCACCGTGAAGCACTGCTTCATATTTCAGCACAGGCAAACCATCGAAAGTGCCGTCGAAGTTTTTATCTGCAAGTGCCTTTTGAAATTTAGTGAACGAGAATACAGGGATCACCGCTGCAAGTTTACCACTACCTACAATGTATTCGCCGGTAGGGTCAACGTCGGTTCCGTGAGGAGATTTAGGACATGGTATGAAATAAACCATATCGGGATTCTCTTTTGGATCAAGCACCAATACTTCTTTCTCGATGGTTGAAGTTGCGCTATGGGTTTTTTCATCGTACACGTTGTGTGCGTACTGAGTTGCAACCTTTTTGCCTTTACCTGCTTTGATGTATTCTTCTGCTTTTTTCCAGTTCACCGCCATGATGAAGTCTTTATCTTTCGCAGAAGCATTCACTTCGAGCAGTGTATTGGCCTGCTCAGAGTTGTAACAGCTGAAGAAGAACCAACCATGTGATGGACCTTTACCGGCACGAGCCAGGTCGAAGTTGATACCGGGAGTGAGAATCTGGAAAGCAATATTCATTTCGCCGGAGTTCTGATCTACACTGATGAAGCTGACAGTGCCTTTGAAATTTTGTTTGTATGTGTTGATGGGTACGTCCGCATTTCCCAAAACAGGTACGCTGAACCTTGTTCCGGCCACAACATATTCTGTGTTTTCAGTGATGTAAGGCGAAGAGTGGTTACCTGCTGAGTTGGGGATTTCCAGGATTTCTGTAGTGCGGAATGTCTTAAGGTCTACGCGGGCAATACGGGGTGTGTTGTTACCATTCGCAAATGCCCAGCGTCCGTCGTGTTCTCCATTTTTAGTGGAAAGCGAAATGTGGTGAAGATCGTCCCAGGGCACATAACCATGAACGGTGTTGAGCATGGCCTTGGTTTCTTCGCTGTAGCCATAGCCATTTTCAGCATGTGATGAAAAAACAGGTATGATGCGAAGAAGGCGTCCCGAAGGATAACCGTACACACTCATCTGGCCATTGAAGCCACCGGATACGAAGCTGTAGAACTCGTCGTACTTGCCCGGGGCAACATACACTCTTTCCGCCGCATCGCCGGTAACGGCTGTTTTTGCTCCTGTGGGTTTACAACCCTGCAGGCTTGCCAACAGGAGGGCAAAGGCCGATCCTGCCAACAATATTCTTGTTGAAATTTTCATAAATGAACTTTGATATATGGGGTAAAATGATTTCTAGCTATTGTTCGCCATCGTTGCTGCGCATGAACTCCAGAATGTGGCGGGCATCATCCTTACTGATATTTTGGTTGGGCATACGCACCAGGCACTGCTCAAGCAGCTTTTGGGCTTCCGGGTCTGTTTCCAGCATCATATCTACGTTCGTGATCATATTCATGATCCAGTGCGGCTCCCTTTTCTTGGTAACACCTTTCCATCCGGGGCCTACTACTCTTTCTTCTGTAAGCTTGTGGCAACTCTGACACTTCACGTCATAGATTTCCTTTCCATGCGATACCCATTGCGCATTTAGTGGATTTGTAATTGTAACATCACCGGGTTTAACTTCGTTGCCGTGCTTTTCGCTGCCTTCCGCCTGGCTGTTTGAAGCCTGGTTATCTGCTGCATTATCACCTGGCTCACTTCCTCCTCCGCACGCAGTTAAGAATACGCTTGCTGTAAGAGCAATTCCGAGAGTAAATGCTGTGATCTTCATATTGGTGATTTTAGTTGATAACTACTTTTTGGTTGCCGTTTCTGGAAGAACAAAAGTATTCGGGGAAAAGGGAGAAGGTGTTAACTCTTGTCACAATAGCAAATGACTTTAGTCATATTAAGTTACTAAAGTCTGAACTTATAATGCATTAAAATATGATCCGTATAATATCCCGGGAATCATTGCATTTACTGAAAAGCAGCAATTTATGTGCCTGTAATACACCAATCCAAAGTGGAATTATGGGGATTCGCCCTGATTGGCAAACTGTTTGGACGAGCTTTTATAAAAGCAAAACATGTTACGCATATTATTATTATCAGGAGCATTTGCGGTTATCTGTGCCTGTGGCAACAATGCAGATACACCAAAGCCTGAAGATCCCCAGGAAATGCAACAGCCGGCAGATGCTATTCC
>JAFAGE010000149.1 GCA_023423015.1 Bacteroidota bacterium | reverse complement strand
CGGCAAGAATGATCCCGTGGAAGGAAGCGACCAGTCCCATCAGGCCAATAGTGACGAGCAGGTGGTACATCGCACCTCCGGTTCCGGTAACATGCGACAAAGCCAGGGGCAGCGGAGAATCAGAAGCAGGGGCTCCTGGTTCGGGGTACACGATGGCCTCCCATCCAGCCACACCCACTGAAGACGTAAAGGTGAGGATACAAAGTATTATCAAAGTAAGGAGTGCCGACCCGAACCCGATCAGGACGTTTCGCTGAGGCTTTATTGTTTCCTCGGCTACATTTGCTACACCTTCCAGTCCCAGGAAAAACCAGATCGCAAAAGGGATAGCCGCCCATATCCCGATGTAACCGTTAGGAAATGCATTTTCCGTAAGATTGGAAACATCGAATGCAGGCAAGGTTATACCTGCGAAAATCAGGAGCTCCACTACTGCAAACATGGTAATTACCAGCTCGAAAATTGCTGCCGCGCGGACTCCATAAACATTCAGCGCCGTGAAAATAATGTAAGATGTAATGGCGATGGATGTTACAGAAAACTGCGGAAGAAAGATATGGAAGTATGCACCTATCGCAGCCGCAATAGCAGGCGGCGCAAATACAAACTCGATAATCTGGGCAAGCCCTCCTACGAAACCGGCATGGATACCAAGCGCGCGGCTTGCATAGTCGAACACGCCTCCTGCCTTAGGGATTGCACAGGCAAGTTCTGTGTATGAAAACGTAAATGTGATATAGAGAACAATGATAAATAATGTGGCAACAGCGAGCCCCCCTGTGCCTCCGGCTTCCAGGCCAAGGTTCCAGCCGAAATACATACCTGAAATCACGTAGCCAACGCCCAGGCCCCACAACATCAGCGGACCCAAAGAGCGGGATAATTGCTGCTCCATTTTGCCTGAACCTTGCTCTGTATTTTTCTCAGCAGTTAGAACTTCCTGATCGGCCATCTTGTGAGCTGTTATGAGAATGCTATGATGGGTAATTTTACAATTAAAATCTGACATTTTGTAGACCAGAATCCCCCCGGCCTGCACATGCTGAGAAATATCTTCCTCCGGCAAGCCTGAAAAACTCTTTTTACTGGCCAGGTACGTTGGCACAGATTAGGAAACACCTGTATTATCAAATATCTATTTTATGAAATTCATAGACAGGAAAACACACGGATATCTCGACTACATTGTCGGATTGTTGCTGATTGCAGCTCCCTGGTTGCTCGACTTCTACAGGGGCGGTGCGGAAACATGGGTTCCCGTCATTCTTGGTGCAGGTGTAATTATTTACAGCCTGTTTACAGACTATGAGTTGAGTGCATCAAGACAGATTCCGTTTGGAACTCACCTAACGCTCGACGTTCTCGGGGGTATCTTCCTGGCCGTGTCGCCATGGTTGTTCAACTTTGCTGAACACGTTTATCTGCCACACCTGATCGTTGGTATCATGGAAATTGCGGTAGTGTCGTTCACCAGGCGAACATCCGGCTCACACCACCGAACTGATCATTCGGGAAGACTGGCAACGCATTAAAGATTTGAGTCGGCATGGGTGAGAGGGCAAGGATTTTTAACAACATCCTTTCCGCTTCTCACCTCCGACTTATTATCTTCATTGCATGAAAGCTTTGATACCCCTTGCATCTCTTATTCTCTTTTCAATAACTGCCTGTGCGCAATCTTCGCGAATGGGTTTTGAAGAATACGACCCTGTATCCACCCTCGTAGTTCCTGAACATAAGCCCACGAAAGCTAAATTTCCCTTCATTGATATTCATAATCATCAATGGGACATGAGCGGCGATCGTTTGAAGCAGCTCGTGACTAACATGGACACCCTTAACATGGCTGTGATGGTGAACCTGAGCGGTGATGCGGGCGATAAGCTTAAAAACAGCGTACAAAGCGTGAAGAAAAATTATCCTTCGCGCTTTATCGTTTTTGCAAATGTCAATTTTGATGGAGTAGGAAATCCGGGATGGGCTGAGAAAGCTGTAAAACAGCTGGAGGAGGACAAAAAGAATGGCGCAAGCGGACTAAAAGTGTTTAAGAACCTGGGATTTTCGGTAACCGATAATAAAGGGGTTCGCGTGAAGGTTGACGATCCCCGCCTGACTCCTATCTGGAAAAAATGCGGAGAACTTGGTATGCCGGTGTTGATTCACACAGCAGATCCAAAATCGTTCTGGGACGACATGGATTCAAAAAATGAACGCTGGCTCGAACTCGTCACTCATCCACGGCGCAGGAGGCCCGCAGATCCTTCATTCGCTAATCTCCTGCAGGAACAACATAACCTGTTCAGGAATAATCCTACTACAACTTTCATTGCTGCCCACTTTGGATGGATGGGAAATGATCTCATCTCGCTCAGTAATTTGCTCGATCAATTGCCAAACGTGGTTGTCGAATTCGGAGCCATCATTGCTGAACTCGGCCGTCAACCTCGCGCCGCTTCTGAGTTCTTCCATAAATACCAGGACAGGATTCTTTTTGGAAAAGATTCATGGGTGCCGCAGGAATATTCAACGTATTTCCGGGTGCTTGAAACTGCAGATGAATACTTTCCATATCACAAGAAATATCACGCATTCTGGAGAATGTACGGGCTTGCCCTGCCCGACGAGATTCTCAGGAAGGTGTATTACAAAAATGCACTGCGTATTCTTCCGGGAATAGATAAGACATTGTTCCCTGATTAGTCGACCTTTCACTTTTCCCTCACAACCGCCGAAGCTTTAGCGTAAGCGGTACACCTGCCATTTGCCTTCTGCAAATTCTAATTTCTAAGCATCTTTCTCGTATGAACAACTTTTCCATTCACCTTTAAGGTAACGAAGTATACACCCCGGCCGGATGACTGAATCGAGTTCAGCCTTAGTGTATTGTTGCCTGCAGGCAAGTCGCTGAACTGTTTGCGCATGATCACGCGGCCGTCCACAGCATATACTTCAGCAACAACCTGGTTGCCTGCCGCTGGATTATTGAAATCTATATTCAGCTGATCATTGAACGGATTCGGATAAATGCGCAAGTCGTAGCCAGGGTTCACTAATGCTGTTTCTACCTGCAAAGTATCCAGGACACTATTCGACATGTACAATTCACCACCACCGGCACTTGAATATTCATGAACAATGATGCCGGCATTGAACGCCCATTGTGCAATGGCCGTGGTAGAAAAGTTCAGGAATATTTCACCACTTTCATCCGGAACTACATCGCTGATGTACACGATTTTTGAACTGTTCATCCAGGAATTCAGGTAAACAGTACGTCCATTTACAGTATATGTTGCCGTGTAATTTCCTTTAAACCATCCTGGCGTACTCGAGCTGCCGGTAAAACCGATGCGATATCGTTTGGTATGATTTAAACCTGACAATTTAATCTGGCTGAGTTGCGTATTGTCGAGCCAGAAATTGGATGCAAGCACATTATCGGGAACAACTCCGGAGTTATTTCCGGTGTTAGCACCAGCGGTGAACTCACCATTGAACACCTTTGTTACCATCATACTTAATCCTGATGTTATACCCGATTCGTTGTGCAACTCATCGATGATGAATTCTGAAAGTGGCGATGCTGCTGTATTGTTCCATGGTGCGGCAGCATCCGGCAGTGTGCTATTGAAATTGATATATACAATTGAAGCCGGAGTGATAACTGCGAATTTGTTACTGAAGTCGGACGATCCGCCAGCGGATTTTGCACGTACCCTGTACCAGTATTTCGAACCCGGAGCAAGACCCTGGTCGGTATATTGAGTGGTGTTTTCAGGCAACGAAATTGTTGCGACACTCTGTGAGAACAGCGAGTCGGTCGAACGCTGAAGTTCAAAACCTCCGGTTACCGTTTCATTGGAACTGCGATCATTCCATGTGAGGAATACTGTTTCCCGGTCTAACACCTCCGCATACAAATGTTCGGGGTTAAGCATATCTCCCGATAACAATTCTTCAATCACCATACCATTGAGGTACGTGAATGCTGAGCCACCGGTTCGCGTTACAGTCACCAGTATTTCACCAGACGCATTTGGTGTAAGTCCATTAAGATTTGCAGCGCGGTTTGTATTATACCTCGCGTCGAGTACTGCTATCTGCGAGCCGGTAGCGTATTGAGACGTGGCCGCAGGCCCTTCATTCTGGCTGCCAATAAACCGGAAGTTGTATTTCTTTGAAGGGTTTAGCCCGCCAATCAGTAGCTGGCGTGCAGATGAATTGTCAGCGATTCCACTTTCAAGAACAGAATCCGGAGCAATGCCTGAATTGTTTCCGGTTATATGACCCATTACTGTCGTAGCGCTCCAACCATTTACTGTTGTAACGGTTATCGGTGTAACAGCTGCATTTTCATCTGTAAGGTTGCTGATTACATCTCCTGCATTGCGTTTGCCTGTCCAGTTGTTCCAGGGAGCTTTGGCGGTCTTTCCAGCTTCGCCGAAATTGAGGTACACGGACCGCGTCTTCGCATCGCTAACCGTTATTGTTACTGCACTTTCTGCTGTAGCTCCATGATCATCGGTTGCTTCCAGTGTAAGCTGGTATTGCCCTACGTTATCAAGCGTAGGTTGCACAGTCAACTGGTAATTCGTGCCACTGGTTTTTGCTACCGAAACAAATGCTGGTTTGTTCCTTATTTTCACCTCTATAACATCGCCCGCTTCATCTGTCACCTGGAAATCGCGTGTTGCAGTTTCATCGGTTTTCGCGGAAAGGTTGTCAATTGTTCCAAACACCGGCGCTGCATTACCAGCTTTAATTTTCACCGTGTTGGATTTTGGGCCAAGGCCAGATCCATTATATCCCAGTACGTAATAGTAATAGGTGGTTTGAGGTTTAGCTGTCAGATCTGTCCACGCATTTACATTACCCTTCGATGCAAATACTACGGAGAATGTAGTTCCGTTAGTTGAACGGTACACGCGGTAATTCCATTCGTTGATGGCATTGTCTTGCCAGTTTAATACGATCGTGCTATTTGGTGCGTTAGTAGCCGTGAGTGGTGATGGCGCCGGAACAAAGTTCGGTTTAGCCTGAGTTGTCGCCGACACAACGTTGCTGTATGGCGACTCTCCACCTTCGGATATCGAACGAATTTTATAGTAATATGCCTTCGACCAGGTTAAACCCGAGTCTGTAAACGAAGTTGCATTTGCCGTGGTTGTACCCACCGGCACATATGTACCTCCGCTTGAAGTGGAACGCACTATTTCGTAACCCATTTCATTTGCATTGTTGTCGTTCCACGATATGGCAATCTGATTGTAAGAAACAGCTGAAGCACTTACACCGGTAGGCGTTGCCGGGATAGCAGGCAGAGAAACATTTGATTGCGATAAGAAGTTCTTCGGAATCATTTCCCGGTTTAGTCCGGATGTATTTTTCCAAAACAATTCCATTCCCCATCCATTATTTCTCTGGAAGTAAGTGATCGCAATAGAATGATAACCCTGGGTTAAAGTGACGGTACCCGTGCGACTGCGCATTCCATGAATGGTATCGTTATTTACCAATGCGGGAGCCGTATGGGAATACGGCACATCAATGTAAAGTTTGCTTCCATCATCGCTCCTTGTTTCAAACGTGTAAGTGGAAGTAGTGGGAATATAAATGTAGCCTTCCCACAAAAATCCATAACGCAGGGTCAGTGGATTGACTGACTTGTCGTTCACATTCACCGAATCCATCACTCCTGTTTTAGCTGGAGTAAGAGCTTTATAATTTGGAACCGTATACCAGTTGGCAGTGGTTGTGTAGTATTTGTAGTTAAGTCCTTGCCGGTGTGTATGCGCAGTTACCTGGTTCGACGGCGCTGATGCATTTTCGCTGTTATCGACCGACTTAACTGTAAATGTATATGTCTGCAGACTGTCAAGATTCGTTACATTGAATGCAGTGGAAGTGGTGCTATACATTTTTACACCATTCACGTAAATGTCGTAGCGTTTTATTCCTCCATTATCAGAACCCGGATTCCATGAAAGTTGAACACTGTTTTTTGTACTACCCCGATACTGCAGGTTGGAAGGAGCAACAGGAAAAGAATTATCAGCCAATGTTTTTGCTGTTGCTTCATTCGATTTATCGGAAGCACCTGTTGCATTGACTGCGCGCAACACATAGAAATATGGCGTGTTTGCATTCAGTCCCGTATCCACAAAAGATGAAGCATCGGCCGCAGTTTTGGCAACGTATTGGTAAGCACCGTTCGAACTCGTTGCACGGTAAATTTCAAACCCGGTTTCACCGACGCCCTGTTTCCAGTTGAGATTAATTGTTTTTTGCGACAATGATGTAGCTACGAGTTGAGTAGCAGCAGTCGGTTTGGGTGAACCTGCAGCATTAATTACTGCGAAATCGGGAGAGAACTGAGTACCGCATCCAAATTCTTCCGTAACACGTGCTTTATAAACGCCGACCGGAGCCTGGTAAATTCTTGATGTGCTCACCTGCATATTGTCGCTCACGCGCACCCATTCATAGGTCTGATATCCTTCCGGTAATTGCAGGGGAACGGTATTGCTGCCATCTAATGCCGGCAACACGTTGCTATGTGCACCTGCAACAGTAATTGGGGGTGTTACGGTAATTGTTTTAAGTTTTACTTCTACGGGTTGGGGGGAATATTCGGACCAATCGGCGTTGGATGCCCGACGGAATCGTACGCGATATATTCCAAATGACTTCACTACAATTTCGTTTCCGGTAAAACTGGTTACGTGCTGTGGTGCTGAAACAGAGGCAACACCGTTTGTCCAGGTCGCGATTGTAGCCCCATCCTTTTGCCATTCATATGCATAGAAGCCTGGTGAGAGGCCAAGCTTCGCATTAATGGTTTCTCCTGCGCAGAATTCATTATGTTGAAAGAACACCAGCGGATTCGCTTTATGTGCGCTATTCATCACCGCTGCATAGTCGGGTTCGCGCCAGTGACGATACCATACCGCATGCCCCAGGTCTTCGTACTGTGTATACCGGATGCTGGCGCCAATTTCTTTCATACGGTTCAGGGCTGTATTGGCTTGTGTGGGGTTTGGATCAGGATCCTTGGCGCCGGTAGCAAACCAGATGGGTACGTGAACAATATTGGTGCGGTTAACAGAAGTATGCGCAGCAGCAGAAGGAATGATTTGGGCTATACGCCTTGGAGCTATGTCAGCTATTCTCCATGCACCATATCCCCCGCCTGATAAACCATTCACAATAACGCGATCGTTGTCGGCCCGCACATACTTCGCCATAGAGTCGATCATTGCCAGTACAGCATTGAAATTTGCAGTGGTGGTCGAGCCCCATATACCCCAGCACCCATCGGCATTAACCAATTGCGGATATACCAGGAAGCCATCGAAGATATTCTGGTCAACAAAGTCGCGGAACAAACCGCCGCCCAGCCAGAGCTGTTTTTCGTTATTGTAGACGCCCCCGTTGGTCGGGCAGCCCACCTCGCCGGCGCCATGCAGGAACAACATGACGGGAAATTTCTTACTTCCTGTGGCAGTGCTATATGTTTTGGGAAACTTGATGCGGAATGCCATTGGCGTTCCGTTGAAATTGATGAAGTATTGTTTAAAGGAACTTACATCGATCGAGGAACTTCCTACAGAAACACCGCTGGTTGGAGTTGAAACCCATTTCTGTAGCCCCGGAGTAGCGGGATTCGGATGTTGCGCAGAACCAAGAGGCTGATTGGCAT
>JAFAGE010000108.1 GCA_023423015.1 Bacteroidota bacterium | reverse complement strand
GCAGATTTACACTCACGACACGGTAAACTGGTCTGTATCCGGCGGTAAAATGCCATACGAATATGCGCCGGTGAAAATCGGCGACAATTGTTACATCGGTCCCTGTGCCATCATCGCAAAAGGTGTGGAGCTGGGTTCAGGAACAATTGTTGGAGCAAATAGTTTTGTAAATAAATCGTTTCCGGCAGGCAGCAAAATTGCAGGCTCGCCGGCCCGTTTGATCGGCTGATTGCCATTAAATAATAATATTATGGAGTTGACATCCTCAACGACCGAACAACATCAGCCAGATTCTTCCCGGCAATACGTGCAGGGTAAACGAATCTGTACCAGATGTATATACGACGAATCTGTTCCATCGATCACCTTCGATGAGAATGGCGTGTGCAATTATTGTCACATGGTCGACAACCTCGTCAACGAATACCAAACCGGGAAACCGGAAGGAGAGAGGAAGTTGCTGGAACTCGTACAGGAAATCAAAAATGCGGGAAAAGGGAAACCGTACGATTGTGTAATTGGCGTAAGCGGGGGTACCGATTCATCGTACATGGTATACTGGGCCATTCAACAGGGGCTCAGGCCGCTTGCTGTTCACTACGATAATACCTGGAACACAGCCATTGCCACCGAAAACATCCGCAAAGTGCTTACGAAGCTGAAAGTGGATCTGTACACACACGTTACCAATAACAAGGAAATGGACGATATCTATCGTTCTTTTATGCTGGCAGGTGTGCCCGAAATTGATGCACCTACCGACCTCGCCCTCGCTGAAATTATGTACCGCGCCGCGGATAAGTACGGATTGAAATATGTGCTCGAAGGGCATTCGTTTGTAACAGAAGGAATCACTCCACTTGGAAAAAATTATTTCGACGGAAAATACATCGCATCGATTCATAAACAATTTGGAAAGATGCCGATGAAAACATTTCCCAACATGCCATTCTGGACGTTCCTGAAGTGGGTGGCATTTAAACGCATACGCAAGATCAGGCCTTTCTGGTACATGAAATATTCAAAGGAAGATGCCCGCGCATTCCTGGAAAAAGAATTTGGCTGGCAGTATTATGGCGGACATCACCTCGAAAACCGCATGACAGCGTTTAACCACAGCTATTATTTTCCGAAAAAATTTCACATCGACTACCGTAACAATAGCTTGAGTGCGTCTGTGCGTTCAGGAAAAATGTCGCGCGAAGAAGCTATCGATGAATACTACAATAAACCACCCTACCTGGAACCTGAATTACTTGAATATCTGCTGAAGCGGCTTGGGTTTACAGAAGAAGAGTTCCATCGCATCATGGGGCAACCTCCTAAATACTGGACAGATTATCCCACCTATAAAAAACGGTTCGAAGCATTGAGGCCGTTCTTTTATATGTTGATGAAAGGTCACCTGGTGCCACGCAGTTTTTACATGAAATATTGCTTCCCTGTACGATGAGTAAGGTTACCATAATAGATTACGGGATGGGAAACCTGGGATCCATCCAGAACATGTTCAAACGTATCGGCGTAGAATCGGAGATCACCGGCGACCATGAAAAGATTGCTGCGGCAGAAAAGATATTGCTGCCCGGTGTTGGCGCATTCGATGCTGCGATGGAACGGATTAACCAGAATGGCTTGCGGGAGCTGCTCAATAAAAAAGCCCTCGACGAAAAAGTTCCGACGCTTGGCATTTGCCTCGGTATGCAGTTGCTCACGAATTCAAGTGAAGAAGGAACATTGCCTGGTCTTGGATGGATTCCGGCAAAAACGGTAAAATTTGTTTTTGAACCAGGTTCAAAACTGAAAGTGCCGCACATGGGTTGGAACCTGGTGAAGCCGAAACATGCAAGCCCGCTGATTGCAGACCTGCCCGAAGAAACGCGTTTTTACTTTGTACATTCTTACTATGTAAAAGCCGATGATGAGAATAATGTGTTAACGACCACAACGCACGGCCTGGAGTTTCACTCGATCATTCAGAAAGATAATATTTTCGGTGCGCAGTTTCACCCCGAGAAGAGCCATAAGTATGGCATGAAACTGCTCGAAAATTTTGCAAGGATATAAACATGCTTAAAACCCGGATCATTCCATGCCTCCAGCTGATTGGCGACAGCCTTGTTAAAACGGTCCGCTTCGGCAAGCATGGTTACATCGGCGACCCGATCAATACTGTACGCATTTTCAACGAGCTTGAAATCGACGAACTCTGTTTTCTCGATATTCGCGCAACTGTTGAAGGCCGATCTCCCAATCTTTCCATCCTTCAACAGATAAGCAACGAATGTTTTATGCCGCTGGCCTACGGCGGAGGCGTGAAAGATTTTAACACGGCAAAGAAAATTCTAAGCATCGGTTTCGAAAAAATTGTCATCAATACAGAAGCATACCGCAACCCGCAGTTGGTTACGGAATTGTCGGACCACTTCGGCGCCCAAGCCGTAATTGGCTCGATAGATGCGAAAAAAAATATTTGGGGAAAATACCAGGTGTATGTGAATGACGGAACAGAGAAAGCGAATGTTGATCCGGTAGAATGGGCGCAGCGTTTACAGGAACTTGGGGCAGGCGAAATATTGCTGACATCTATGGACCGCGACGGCACGTGGACGGGTTTCGATGTGGAGCTGACACGCAGAGTTTCTGAAGCCGTAACTATTCCCGTTATCGCAAATGGCGGCGCCGGCAACATTCAACACATCGGTGAAGTGGTTAAGCAGGGTCACGCATCGGCTGTGAGCCTGGGAAGCATGGTTGTTTACCAGAAAAAGGAAATGGGCGTGCTCGTGAATTTTCCCGATAAACGTGAACTGGAAAAAATTCTGACCTGATGAAAGTTGCCCTTTACGGAAACGTCTGCAACAATTATTACACGCTCGCAAAGGCTCTACGCCGCAAGCTGAATATTGATGCCCACCTTTATCTCAATCACAAAGCAGATATTCAGAACAGGCCTGAGAGTGATGATCCTGATATAAAGGATAACTACCCCTCGTGGATACACCTTTCAAAAAAATGGGATTACATTCCGATGCTCACCCGGTACGACAAAACATTCGTTAATGAATTGAACAAATACGATGTTGTGTTTTTGTCGCAGTTTGGCGTAACGCTGGCTCCTTTTATCAAAAGCAAAAAGGTTTTTTATGTTACAGGTGGGGATCTCACGCAAACACCTTTTCCCGGCAAGTTTGCGCACAAATATCGCAACCCCGTATATCGCCTCATCTGGGAATATGTCGGTTTTATGCAACGCCGTGGAATACGGCATATGGATCGGATTCTCACACAACCTTTCTTCCCTTTTGTAAATGCGTTGAAAGAGTTGAAGATCGAAGGGCCGCAGATCAGCAAATGTTATTTCCCCATCCTCCTGGATACGGATGTATTCCGCGCAAATGATCAGGCATTGCGTGAAATAGACCAATATAATAAAGCATTACTGGCACCTTTTAAGTTTATCATCCTTCACCCTTCGCGCATCAACCTCGATCAATCGCGGGGAAGTATCGATTCGGGCCAATGGAAGGGAAATGATAACCTGTTCAAAGCGTTTGCGATCTGCATCAAAAAATACAAGATCACCGATGCCTGCATCGCCATGCCTCAACGCATCTTTTCGCCCGACATTGCAAAGGCGAAACACATCATAAATGAGCTTGGAATAGAGTCGAACATCGTTTGGCTTAAACCCCCTAATCCTGAAGGATTCCCTCGCAGGCAGCTGATGAATTTTTATTCCATCTCCGACCTCGTAGCCGATGAGTTTGCAACCGGGTGGTTTGGCTCGGTGGTAATCGAAGGAATGTCGTGCGGCAAACCCACACTGTGTTACGTGGACGAAGATGTGATGAAGCAGCTTTATCCATGGCATCCGATTGTTTCAGCCAAAGAGCCTGAACAACTTGCCGACCTGATTGCTGAATTTTATTTCAATAAGGAAAAGAAAGAAGAGCATGGTGCTCTTTCGCGCAAATGGGTGAAAGAATTTCACTCAATGAAAAACGGAACAGACATTTACATTAATAATTTCAGAAACGATCTTAAAGACATCTTCAACCTTTCGTAATGTCGGCATGGGTAAAAAGCTTATGGAAAGATACCATTGTATACGGCATAGGCTATGGAGTGTCGCGTTTCCTTCAGATCATCATTCTTCCGATAATTGCACAGGCGCTTACCCTCAGTGAATTCGGTTATTATTCCAACTATGTTATTTTCTACACGTTTGCTGCCGGTTTTTTCGTGCTTGGCCTGGATAGCGCCGTAGCAAGATACTTCTACGAATCAAAAGAAAAGAGTTATCACAGGCAATTGTTTTCAACTGCGTTTTTCTTCATTCTTGTAGTCAGCATTATTGGTGTATTGGGAATTTCGTTGTTTGCGGAAAACATTCTAAGCGGCCTTGGTATACCGGCAGAATATGCAGGTGCAATACCATATGTGCTTGCCTGTATTCCTGTGTTCGCCCTGAATAATTTATTTCTGAGCTGGTTCAAATGGAACCGTCAGAAGATAAACTTCCTCATCAATTCCGGGGGCTCTGTAGTTTTGCTCCTGCTTCCGTTACTCGTTGCTTCAAAGGTTTCCTTCATCTATATCTTCCAGGTAATATTCCTTGGCCAGCTTGCAGTAGCTGCCGCTTCATGTTTCCTTGCGCGCGATGTCATTCGTCTTTCATTCAACACAAAGTTGCTGCGCACACTCCTGGTATATGGATTCCCATGGCTCCTGGTATTCTTATTCGGTGTTTCCCGCACATACCTCGACCGCATTTTTTTAACTCAGTACCTGCCGGCCGACAGCTACGGCGTCTACAATTTTGCTGTGCGTCTTTCCACATTGCTGTCACTGGTAACAACAGCGTTCGATATGTCGTTCGGTCCCCTTGCATTCAGCATATGGAACAAAGAGGGTGCAGCTTCTTTTTTCGCGCGTCTGCAAAGTGCATACGTCTTCATTATCTGCTCACTCGCCTGCGCCATTACTGTTGCATCGCCACTGCTCATCCTGTTTCTCGGCGGGCAGAAATACGCAGGAGCAGAGAAGGTGCTTCCCTTACTGCTGTTCGCGGCAGTTCCGGTTAGCCTTGTAAACTTCAGCAATCTCGGAGCCTCCTATGCAAAAAAATCTGTGATAAGCACCATTACGCTACTTATCGGGCTGGTGATTGTACTTGCATTGAACTTCCTCCTTACGAGGCCATTTCTCCAATACGGTGCAACAACCGCCTCATTGATAGGTCAGCTGGCCATCATCATATCCGGCTACTTTTTTTCTTCCAGGTATTATAGAATTCCGTTTAACTACGCCCGTGATGGAGGTGTGTTCCTTCTTTTCCTCGCTTTATCTCTTCTTTTTGTGAATGTTACCTATAGCGGGTATTTATTCTATGAACTGCTGGTGAAATCGATTATTTTAGCGTTGGTAGTAATATTCCTGGCTGTTTTCCAGTTTAAGAAGGAGTATCACCGGCTCTTGTCTGTTTTCCGGGTACGGTAGTTGTTAATATTAAAAAAATCATTATCGGACGAGCTGAAATGAAAGGCTGGCTATTACAGCTGTGTATTGCTTTGATCTCATGCATCTTCTTCGCCTGTAAAAAACAAAAGGTGGAGCAATACCGCGTGTCATTAAATAGCCAGACTCCCCAAACGCTCTCATTTAACGGCCTCTCTCCATCCATCCAAGCAGATTCAGTTGATCTTTTTGCAGATATTGTCATCAACTATAAGAAGCTTGGTTCTCATGTCATTGCGTTGAAAAATTTTACGCTGAAAAATGGCAAATTGCCTGTTCCGGGCAACGAACGGTCCACCGACACCAACTTTGTATTTGAACCCGAAAGCGATTTAGAACCTCACACGATCTACCAGGCTTCGGCCACCCTGATTGTTACGGGTACCGGCCGTGACGATCGTATTGTTAACGGTTACGGCACAAACAACCTGCAAACATTTCTCGCCGATACTTCGCATGTGAGCGTTTCGTGGAGCTTCAAAACCCGAGGTGGATATATATACTCCATACGACGAACAAGCACCAGTGTGACAGACTTCAGCCGTGATGGAAACAAAGTGATGCAAATGGGCGATTACCTGTATACCTATGGAGGATGGTCGGCTGTGCCACATGGTTCGCACAACGATATTTACCGCAGCGGCGGCGATCTTACCACATGGGAAAAACTTCCCGATGCACCCTGGGAAGGCAGGCATACACACGGTATAGGTAAGATCGATACGAACCTCTACATTTTCGGGGGCGACCACCTGTCTACCGTTTTCGATGTATGGAAAACTACCGACGGCCTAAATTTTCAGCAGGTACAGCAAGACGTAAACAGTGTACTTGGCCCGAGGATATTATACGGCTCATGCGTGCACAACAACAAACTTTACATATTAGGTGGCCAGGCATCACTCGATAACAACATGGGAAAGACGGATGTGTGGGTGAGTACACGTGGTACATTCTGGAAGAAGGTTGCTACTGGTCTGCCTTTTCTTGGTAAAAATATTTCCGGCGTTGTGGCATCCTTCAACAACCGGATCTGGGTTGTTGGTGGGGGATATTACCGCGATCCCGATATGTCGGTCCGTTATACGAATGAAGTATATAGCAGTGAAGATGGTATTGACTGGAGGAGGGAACCTGATGCACCATGGTTACCACGTCAATATGCCGACGTATGTGTGTGGAACGGTCGTCTTTGGATGATCGGAGGATACAATGAAAACAACCTTTCCGATATCTGGTATATGACAAAGGATGGTACCTGGCACGAATACAAACCGGAAGGAGGATTTCTTGAACGCCATGCTTCAGGTGTAGGAGTTTACAACGACCAGCTCGTGATTGTTTGCGGCAACTACTACAACGATGCCTGGGTGATTTCCAAAGAATGATTATTGCCCGGCTGCCGCCAGTTCATTTACCGGTTGCATCACCGGAAGTGAAATGATAAACGTAGAACCTTCATTTATCTTACTTCTTGCAGTAATAAAACCGTTGTGCTCTTCCACAATCTTCTTACACAATGCAAGCCCTATCCCGGTTCCTTCAAATTCACTGTTCAGGTGTAAACGTTTAAACATTCCAAATATCTGCTCCGAATATTTTTGTTCGAAACCTATACCGTTGTCCTGGAAATAAATACGGCAATACTTGTTCTTTGTTTCCGCGCGGCCGATATCACCAAGTGAACTGAACTCGCTGTATATTCTTACTACCGGTTTAACATCCTTACGCGAATATTTCAAGGCATTGCTGATGAGGTTGAAGAACAAAGGACGAATCAATACCGGGTTCACCAGCAGGGTAGGGAGTGATTCGGCTTCGATCGCGGCTTGTTTTTCCCCAACCATATTCTCCATTTCTGCCAGCACGTCTTTCAGAATTCCATTCAGATCGCTTTGTACAAAAACAGGCCGTTCAACAGATGTTTTCGAAAATAATAAAATGTCTTTAATTAATGCCTGCATGCGTTCACCTGCATTCTGAATACGTGCAATGAACATTTTTCCTTCATCATCAAGAACGTCTTTGTACTTGTGTTGAAGACGGTCGCTGAACATGAGCATTTTCCGCAAAGGTTCCTGCAGGTCGTGGGAAGCCATGAATGCAAAACGGTCGAGATCGCGGTTGGCGGATTCAAGCCGTTCAATATTTTCAAGAAGTTTGTGATTAAGTTCCTTCACTTTTTCTTCCGACACTTTCCGCTCATGAATTTCCATCTCCAGGCTTTTGTTGATGGCTACAAGCTTTTGTTCCTGTGCAAGAAGGCGATGGTTCTTTTTATAAAGGTCAATGAACACGGCCACTTTTGCGCGCAACAGGTCGGGATTGATGGGTTTGTAAATGTAATCCACCGCACCGGTCATATATCCCTTGAAAACATTTTCGTCGCCATAATTATTGGCAGTAATGAAAATTATTGGGATATGCCTGAGTTTTTCGCGCTGGTAAATGAGTGAAGCTGTTTCAAACCCATTAAGGTTTGGCATTTTCACATCCATTAAAATCATGGCAAAGTCGTACTCGTTGAGCAACACCTTTAGTGCTTCTGTTCCCGATAAAGCTTTAACAAAGGTATAACCAGCAGGCTCCAGGATCGTTTCGATCGAGAGCAGATTGTCTTCGCGGTCGTCAACCAATAAAATCTTCTGTTGCATGAATGTTCCTGGTAAAAGGTAGACTTAAAAACCGGACTACATACAAAATCCCGGCCTTTTCGTCGTCCGCTTCACATTATTTATAAAACCACATTCTCATAAGGGAAAGCAGCTGGTCGATTTTCAGTGGCTTGGTGATATAATCGGACGCTCCGGCTTCAATACACTTCTGCCGGTCGCCCTTCATCGCCTTTGCCGTTACCGCGATGATCGGCAGCGAACTGTTTTTGTGCTCCCGCCTGATCTTCTGCGTAGTCTCGTAGCCATCCATTTCGGGCATCATGATGTCCATCAGCACCATATCAACCGGCTGCTGATCGTTCATCAGGATGTTGATGGCCTCGCGACCACTTTCCGCAGTTATCACATTGATATTGAACCGTTCAAACACTGTAGTCAGTGCAAACAGGTTCCTTACGTCGTCATCTACAACGAGGATGTTCTTGCCCGTTAGTATATCTTCTTTTCTGCGGATGTTTTCGATTATCCGCTTTTTCTCGGGCAGCAAATCCTTGTGGTTGATATGCAAATGAAGCACCACTTCTTCGAGGAGGTTTTCCAGCGAGTTTACGCCCTTCAGCAATATCGTGTTTGAATTGCTGTTTAGCACTTTAAGCTCGTTCCTGTTAAATTCCCGGGCCGAATAAATGATGACGGGAGTCAATTTGTGCTTTTGCTGTCCCACTTTTTTCACCAGGTCAAGTCCCCCGATATCCGGTAATGTATAATCAAGAATGATGCAATCGAAAGCCTTGCTATTGAGCATATGAAATGCTTTTTCACCGGTTTCCGCAATCGACACCTCTATACCGTCCATGTCGAGCATTTTGGCAATCTGCGACGAATCAATTTCATTGTCTTCCACGAGCAGCACCGAGCGTTTTTCCTTGCGGCTGAAACGAGCTATGTCTTCATAAAGCGCATTCAGGCTTTCAGCAGTCAATGGCTTCAGGTGGAAGCTCCTTGCTCCGCGTTTCAATGCAAGGTTCTGATTCTCTTCACCTGAAATCAAGTGGATCGGAATGTGCCTGTAATTGAGATCATTTCTCAGCAAGTCGAGCACTTTCCATCCGCTGGTATCCGGAAGTTTTACATCGAGTGTGATCGCCACGGGCGAGAACCTGTTTATAAAATCAAACACCTCGAGGTAGTTGGTTGCCACTACGGCTTTCATATCCTCTTCGTGCGCTTTGTCGATCAGGATTTTGGCAAAACGCATATCATCTTCCACAATCAGCACCACATTTTCATTAGCATGTAAGTGGCTTCTGTCATCACCGGTGTCGTTGATCATTTCATTTACGATCTCCATATTACGGCTTTCGGTGTCGGGCGAAAGGCGCAATGAATTCAGCAGCGTGTCGATGTCGCCACTTTCTACGCCCACCTGCATCTGTTCGTAAGTGGTGATGGTATCAACAGCTTCCTTAGAAGAAACAACGGCCATATTTTCTACCGGAACATAAAGCGTGAACGTGCTTCCCGAGCCGGGTATGCTTTCCAGTTCGATGGTTCCACCTAACAGTTCCGCAAGGCCACGGCTGATCGACAATCCCAGGCCGGTACCGCCGTATTTACGGCTGGTAGAGCCCTCTGCCTGCTGAAACGCTTCGAATATGATACTTTGTTTTTCGGGCGGAATTCCAATACCGGTATCGCTGATTGCAAATCCAACAACCTGCGCTGAATTGTCAAGGTTTGGATTACCAAACCTGCGTGTTTTGTCGGGCGAGAATATCTTCAATCGCACTTCTCCCTTTTCAGTAAACTTGAATGCGTTCGACAAAAGATTTTTCAGGATCTGGTTTAAACGCTGCTGGTCTGTTTCGAGTTCGGCAGGAAGTTGTTTATCCGTTTGAATATTAAACTTGAGATGTCTTGCTTCTGATATTGGCTTGAATGTAGTTTCAACAAACGCCGTAATTTCTGCAAAACGTACTTTGGAGAAGTTTGCGGAAATAAATCCGGACTCGATCTTAGAAAGATCAAGGATGTCGTTGATCAGGTTGATCAGGTCATCGCCACAGGAGTGAATGGTTTTAGCATACCTGATTTGTTTTTCGTTCAGGTTGCCTTCAGCATTTTCGTAAAGTTGTTGTGCAAGGATCAGCAATGAGTTCAGCGGCGTGCGCAGCTCGTGCGACATGTTTGCAAGGAACTCCGATTTATATTTCGAAGTGAGCGTAAGCTGTTCGGCTTTCTCCTCCAATGAACGCCGGGCTTCTTCTACCTCTTTGTTTTTCGCTTCCACTTCGTTTTTCTGCTTCACCAGCAGCAACGCTTTATCCTGGAGTTCATCGTTCGTTCTGCGTAATTCTTCCTGCTGAATTTTTAATTCACCCGCCAGTGATTGTGATTGCGCAAGCAGCTCTTCTGTTCTTGTATTGGTTTCAATTGTGTTTAACACGATACCAATACTTTCTGTGAGCTGACCAAGGAAGTCGAGGTGTGTCTGGCTGAATTCTTCAATCGATGCAAGTTCAATTACTGCCTTAACATCGTTTTCAAATAACACAGGCAACACGATCAGGTTGGTTGGTTTTACTGATCCCAAAGCCGAGCTGATCTTTATGTAATTATCAGGAACCTTCGACAGAATAATTCTTTCCTTTTCGAATGCACACTGTCCCACAAGACCTTCACCGATTGCAAATTCTTTCGGAACATTTTTGTCGGCCTTGTAAGCATACGCGGAATACAGCTTTAATTTCATTTGCTGCGAATCGTCGGCCTGCGCCAATATGTAAAAAGCGCCGTAATGCGCATTTGCCACCTGTGCCAGCTCCGACAGAATTCTCTTTGTTACTGTATTCAGATCTTTTTGTCCCTGCAGCATCTGCGTAAACTGTGCAAGGTTCGATTTCAGCCAGTCTTGTTCCTGGTTTCTTAATGTTGTTTCGCGCAGGTTAGCAATCATCTGGTTGATGGTATCCTTCAACGCTTCCACTTCACCTTTTGCCTGCACCGCAATATTTCGCGTAAGGTCACCCTTTGTTACGGCAGAAGCAACTTCCGAAATTGAACGTACCTGTGTTGTAAGATTTTGCGCAAGCTGGTTCACGTTATCGGTAAGATTTTTCCAGATACCTGATGCACCCGGAACCGATGCCTGTCCGCCGAGTTTTCCTTCAACACCCACTTCGCGCGCCACCGTTGTTACCTGGTCGGCGAACAACGCAAGCGTTTCAATCATTTCATTGATGGTTTCGGTGAGTTGCGCCACTTCACCTTTCGCGTTGATCGAAAGTTTCTGGCGCAGGTTGCCGGTAGCCACAGAGGTTACCACTTTGGCAATTCCACGCACCTGGCTTGTCAGGTTCGAACCCATCATGTTCACCGAGTCGGTAAGGTCTTTCCATGTACCGGCAACTCCTTTCACCTCCGCTTGTCCACCAAGTTTACCTTCTGTTCCCACTTCACGCGCCACACGCGTTACCTCGAAGGCGAATGAGTTGAGCTGTTCCACCATCGTGTTGATGGTATTCTTCAGATCCAGTATTTCTCCTTTTACGTCGATGGCAACTGTTTTCGAAAGGTCACCACTTGCCACGGCTTTCGTTACCTCAGCGATATTACGCACCTGCGCGGTCAGGTTACTGGTCATCTGGTTCACTGAATCGGTAAGGTCTTTCCAGATACCAGCCACACCGGGTACAAACGCGTAGCCACCCAGTTTACCATCGGTACCCACTTCGCGCGCCACACGCGTTACTTCCGATGCAAACGCACGCAACTGGTCCACCATCGTATTCAGCGTTTCTTTTAGCTGAAGGATTTCTCCTCGCACGTCTACCGTAATCTTCTTCGACATGTCTCCGTTGGCCACGGCAATCGCCACTTCAGCGATGTTACGCACTTGTCCGGTCAGGTTCGACGCCATTTGGTTTACAGAATCGGTAAGGTCTTTCCACGTACCGGCAACACCTGGCACGTTTGCCTGGCCTCCGAGTTTTCCCTCTGTACCAACTTCACGCGCCACACGCGTCACTTCCGACGCAAAGCCGCGCAACTGGTCCACCATTGTATTGATGGTATTTTTCAACTCGAGGATTTCTCCTTTTACGTCCACACCAATTTTCCTCGACAGGTCGCCGTTCGCCACTGCTGTGGTAACCTCGGCAATGTTGCGCACCTGCGAGGTAAGGTTCGATGCCATTTTATTTACCGAGTCGGTAAGGTCTTTCCAGGTTCCTCCTACACCGGGTACATCGGCCTGGCCACCGAGTTTTCCTTCCGAACCCACTTCACGCGCCACACGCGTCACTTCCGAACCAAATGAATTTAACTGGTCTACCATCGTGTTGATGGTGTTTTTCAATTCGAGAATTTCCCCGCGCACGTCTACCGTGATCTTTCTCGACAAGTCGCCTTTCGCAACAGCAGTGGTCACTTCCGCGATGTTACGCACCTGGCCAGTAAGGTTCGAGGCCATGTTATTTACCGAGTCAGTAAGGTCCTTCCATACACCACCAACACCTTTTACTGTTGCCTGTCCGCCTAATTTTCCTTCCGATCCCACTTCACGGGCCACACGAGTTACCTCCGATGCGAATGAATTCAGCTGATCCACCATCGTGTTGATGGTATTCTTCAGCTCAAGGATTTCTCCTTTTACGTCCACGGTAATTTTTCGTGAGAGGTCACCATTTGCCACAGCGGTGGTTACTTCTGCGATGTTTCGTACCTGGCTCGTCAGGTTCGATCCCATCTGGTTCACGGAGTCGGTAAGGTCCTTCCAGGTTCCTCCCACACCAGTCACTTTCGCCTGTCCTCCAAGTTTACCTTCTGTACCAACTTCAAGTGCCACACGCGTTACCTCCGAGGCAAATGAGTTAAGCTGGTCCACCATCGTATTAATGGTCTTTTTTAATTCAAGGATTTCTCCCTTAACATCTACTGTAATTTTTTTCGAAAGGTCCCCTTTTGCCACGGCTGTCGTCACCTCGGCAATGTTACGCACCTGGCCGGTAAGGTTCGAAGCCATGTTGTTTACTGAATCGGTAAGGTCTTTCCATACTCCACCAACTCCCTGCACTGTTGCCTGGCCGCCGAGTTTTCCTTCCGATCCCACTTCACGCGCCACACGCGTTACCTCAGATCCGAAGGAGTTGAGCTGGTCCACCATCGTGTTGATGGTATTCTTCAGCTCCAATATTTCTCCTTTTACGTCAACCGTAATTTTTCTTGAAAGGTCACCTCTTGCCACCGCAGTAGTTACTTCGGCGATGTTACGCACCTGCGCAGTGAGGTTCGATCCCATCTGGTTTACAGAGTCAGTCAGATCCTTCCATACGCCACCTACACCTTTCACCTTCGCTTGTCCGCCGAGTTTTCCTTCCGATCCCACCTCGCGCGCCACACGCGTTACTTCAGCTGAAAAGGAGTTGAGCTGGTCCACCATGGTGTTGATGGTGTTCTTCAACTCGAGGATTTCTCCTTTTACGTCCACCGTAATTTGTCGCGAGAGGTCACCCTTTGCCACGGCTGTTGTTACCTCAGCGATGTTACGCACCTGGCCGGTAAGGTTCGATGCCATCTGGTTTACTGAATCGGTGAGGTCCTTCCATGTTCCTGCCACACCGCGCACCTGTGCCTGTCCCCCCAGTTTTCCTTCGGTACCTACTTCAAGTGCCACACGTGTTACTTCCGATGAAAATGAGTTGAGCTGATCCACCATCGTGTTGATGGTGTTTTTCAGTTCAAGTATTTCTCCTTTAACGTCTACCGTAATTTTTTTCGACAAATCGCCTTTTGCCACTGCCGTTGTTACCTCTGCAATGTTGCGCACCTGTGCGGTGAGGTTCGAACCCATCTGGTTTACCGAGTCGGTAAGGTCTTTCCACACACCTGCAACTCCTTTTACTTTCGCTTGTCCTCCGAGTTTACCTTCCGAACCCACTTCACGGGCCACGCGGGTTACCTCGGCAGAGAAGAGGTTCAGCTGCGTCACCATGTCGTTAACTTCTTTGGCGATCCGTGCAAATTCACCCTGCAGAACGTGTCCACCGATTTCAAGAGGCATTTTCTCGAGCAGGTTTCCTTTTGCCACCGAGCTGATTACATGAGCTATTTCAATAGTAGGGTGAACAAGATCGGAGATAAGAGAGTTCAGCGATTCCACACCAGTGCTCCATGAACCCTTTGCCACGGGAACTTCAATGCGCTGGGTAAGTTTACCTTGTTTGCCGATGGTGTTTCCGGCACGGGTAAATTCCTGCATCATGTTTTCGTTCATCGAAATGATGTCGTTCAGCGTGTCGCAGATTTTACCGGCAATGCCCATCTTGTTGATGGGCATGCGCACCTTGAAGTTTCCATTCTTGACTTCGGTGAGCACGCTAAGTAGTTCCTGGTCGTTCAACGATGAATCTTCGTCAAATTCATACACATCTGCATGGCCGTTGCCGGATTTTCTTGCCGGCCTGGTCTTCTTGATATTGGATCCACGAACCGGTTTTTCTGCATTTCCCGACGCACCGTTTTTCGCGGCTGTGGTAGCTTCTTTTTTGGTTGGCATTGGCGTTTGTTTCTTAACCAAATGTAAGGATAAGGCCTCCTTCGGAGGCAAGTTTTTAAGAGTTTCTTATTACTGTTTTTAGGTGATACTTGATAATCCGGAATATTATAAACCCCGCTGTGATTGCGGGCTTTGCAGATAGGCGCATCTTCGCAATACCAAAACTAACTGCTTACTTTAAACCGAGCCGTTTACCCAAAACCACTAACAGGTTTTTTTATACAGCAACAACTGCGTCCCCGTCTTTTGCCGGGGACTTTTTTTTGACAGATTGCTAAGGACAGAATATAAGCGCCGGCGAGAAGTTTAGAATTAGCTCACAATCTCCGTTCTTCGTTCTCCGTTCTCCGTTCTCCGCTCTCCGCTCTCCGCCCTCCGCTCTCCGTTCTTCCCTCTGCCATCTGCCATTTGACAACGTGTCACATTTCACATTTTTTTCCCCTACATTAGTCCATCAAAACTATCTGACGATGACTACTAGCCAGGAAACAGTTACAACTATTCGCGACACGAGCGCTAACCCGGCGCCTCTCGGACTCTTTGGATTCGGAATGACGACCGTTCTCTTAAACATCCACAATGCAGGCTTTTACGAAATGAACTCAATGATCCTTGCCATGGGTATCTTCTATGGTGGAATTGCCCAGGTC
>JAFAGE010000106.1 GCA_023423015.1 Bacteroidota bacterium | reverse complement strand
GTGAGACGATGGAGGTGGAGGTCAACGGTGAGAGGTGAGTCGTCAGCGGTGAAAGGTGAAAGGTGAGCGGCGAAAGGTGAAAGGTGAAGGGTGAACGGTGAGCGGTGAAAGGTGAAAGATTATGGATAGATACGTACGGCTTCGATGTTGTTTGGATGTTTTTTTGAATTCAACAACTTCGGTTTCTGACCAGGCAAGGTTTTATCGAAAAAATCTTTTGTATAGCTACAAATAACCTGCAGCATACGGAATGTGCTGGCGTATTCTATTTCGTTATTTGCCTGTAATATGGGCAGGTCGCTGAAGCTCATATGATTGGAGCTATCAAAGTTTAGCAATACATGATAAGTGCTGGCGGTGGCTTTTAATGCAACTTCTTTCTGATTACGAAGTTTTGATACCAATGCGTTCAGTTCAGGCAATGTCATGCCAATAGATGCAGCGTCAGACTCATCGGGTGCCACGTTGCGCACTCTTTCCATCAGCAAAAAGGGTTGTTTCATGCCACTGCTATCTGCCTGTAAATAGTAAGGCTGCATCATCGCTACACCATCCTGGTCTGCACAACTTTTTATCCGTGCATCGAGCTGGCAGGCACGCGCCGCTGCTCTTCCTCCTGCCGAATGTCCCAATGCTCCTACTCTATCAAGATTCATATGCCCGGCAAATGGAATTGTTGATGTTGGTGCATTGTTGTTAATACGTGTCAGTTGGTCGATCGCAAAACCAATATCGCCCGCCCACCATTCAATGCGTTTATTTTCGTAAGCGATGTGCTGTTCTTCCGAATTACCCGCAGCCGATCGTTGTGTTGTTTCGAATGGAATTGATGTTCCATCGCTAAACGAAGCCAACCAGGCATCGTGCGGATGTGTAAGTGCAACAACAATATATCCGTTGGCAGCCAAATATTCAATGTGGAAAGTGTATGCCTGCGGAATCATACCCATTCCGTGCGAAAAGATGATTACAGGAGCATTCTTTGCCCCATATGCAAATTGGCCTTCTTCGAAAGTGTTTGTTTTCACCCTTCCTTCCTCGATGAGCGCAGCTGCCTCGTTTCCAAAAAAAGAACTCAAAGCCACATTGCCCAGTGCGCGACGAATTGTGGCTGTATCGAGGTAAGGAATGTGCGGGCCATGTTCTTCATCAGTAGGATAGTATACATCAGCAATCAGCCTCCTGAACGAATTCGTATCACCTAAAATTTCCTTCCGCGAACTATCCGTCCATGCCAGCCGATGATGTGCAACCGCATATTCACCTGCATGATATGGTATTACCTGCGAATTTGTCCGGACTGCAATAAGAGAAAGCAGGAGAAATAATGCGACAGATCTATACATAAATGGTGCAAGCTTCTTGTTCGAAGCTATCCATTTATATGACTATGTATTGGGAAGAAAGGTTACAGTGTTCGTAAGCACCCGTCTGCCATCTGCCACCTGCCATCTGCCAATTCCTTCACGGGCAATACACCAACAACTCATCCCTCGTGGGGCTTGTGGCATTGCCCTGAATACTGATTGATGTCAGCCTGTTCGATAAAGCATTCTTTAGCGGACAAAAATCGGCGAGAGAGGTGTTGTCCAGGAACGTTCCCCCGTTTAGTTGCGTAAGGTTAGTTAATGCATGTATATTGTTCAATACCGGGTTGTCTGCAACAACCAATTGCTGAATACGCTGAATGTTTTCCAGTCCCTCGAATGTTCGCAGGCTACCGTTATTTTGGATCGTTAAAACATTCAGCGCCGATATTCTTTCCAAGGCAACCAGGTCTGTAAGTCCCGTATTGGCCAGGTATAAATTATCCAGGTCTGCCAGGTTGGATAAGGCTTTCAGTTCAAACAGGTCGGGACTGTTATCAATAGTCAGATTTTCTATGGAAGTCAGTTTTTCAAGTCCGTTTAACATTGCAAGTTTATTGCCTGCAATCTGCAAAAAACCTGTTTTCTCCAGGTTTGAGAGACCTGTGAGGTCACTCAGCGCCGGATTATTATAAAGTTGAATTCCGGTAAGTTCTGTAATCAATTCAAGGCCACTTATATCCGGAAGAAGCTGGTTGTCGCTGATGTTCAAAATAGAAACGGTTGATAAATTCCGAAGCGAAGAAATGTTTCTCAATAAATCGTTGTCGAAGATGGACAATGTTTTTTCTACGAGTTCCAGCTTTTCGAGGCCATCCAAATCAGTCAGTTTATCGCTGTGTTCAACAACCAATCCACCCGCTTCGATGGAACCAAGGCTGTCGAGACCCTTAAGCGATTCAAGTTCAGGATTACCGGAAATTAAGATTTCGCCATACACCTTAGTCAGTCCTTCAAACCCTTCGAGGTTTCGCAATACACTATTTGCCACAATACGGATACCGGCCAGGTCTTTTATAATGTTTACCGAGCGGATATTTCTCAAACCCCTGAGCGACTGCAACTGGGTTGTTGTCATAATATCCAGCCGGCCGGTCACTTCCAGCAGGTCAGATAAGGGTGTAAGATCTGTAACCGTTCCGGTAACATATAAAGAACCATCGATGCGATGGTAGTGATCTGCACCAAAAGCATCCACTTCCTGCTGTTGCTGTAGAAATACATCGCCGGTAAATACTTTTAAATCCTGGGTAGAAAAGGAAACCTGCTCGCCATATGTAATACCACTTGAATTCTGGGCGTACGACCTCGCATAATAAAGCGTTTTTGCAGAAAGGTTCGACACATCCAGCGTAAAGCTTCCATCACTTTCTACCAACGCATCCGATTTAATTAAAAACTTCTGCACGGTTGGCAATGAATTGCTATCCACCACAAACCCTGCTTCAAAAACTGACGAAGTACCGGGATCGGTAATCTTCGCCGACAAACTCACCGAGAAGGTTCCCACAGCTGAAGCAACGGTGGCTTCCAGCACCGGCAGATCCGGTTGAATAGGTTCAGGCGGGGCCGTTGTCTTCTTACACGAAAACAAAAGAACAATGCAGAAAAAGGTAAGCAGCTTCTTCATCGATTATCCGGGTGTATGAGGAATAATGAAACCCCAATAAACAGCATTCCTGAATACCACGGAACCCCTAATGCGTTATGCAGAAAATAAAACTGAAGAAGAAACCCAAAACAGAAAAGAACGCTAACGGGAACATTACGGGAACTGTATCCCCTATCTTACGCCCTTCCTTTCACTTCTCACTGCACACTTATCGCATTCCCTATGCCCTATGCACTATGCCCGCCTTTGTTGCTTCAAGCGCCAGAGCATTCCTAAACCGTTCTGAATTTTCTACTACTTTAAAATGAGGATCTGAACAATCGTTATAGTTACATCTTCTGATCTGAATAAAACCTGCGGCTGCGAGTTCGTGCGACAGTGATGCTTCATCCCACATCCACAAATGGCGTTCGTTTCCCAACAGGGCCCGCAGCTTTGCAATTCCTTTCGGTCGCGATTTTAATCCCATAAGCGTATCACTCACAAAAATGAGTGCCCGATTTTTCTTATCTGAAGTCACATATTCGTTTACCATCACTTCCAGGTCGGGCAGCACACAGCGAAAAATACCTCCCGGCTTCAGCATTCTAAAAGTGTTTGTTAATGCAGTTCTACATTCCTGCAACGTGAGGTGTTCGAGAACATGCGAACAATAAATACCATCGGCCGAATCCGGCTTTTCTGGTAATCCTTTAACGATGTTTCCGAATCTTACATTTTTGGGAAAACGTATGCCTGGCATTATGCCGCCTATAAGAGGCAGCCGCTGAAGCCATAATGTGGGCGAAACATCATAGTTAATCCAGGCATCAGGGGCAGATAAACCGCAACCATATTGTATATAGCGCATGCAGCGTGGTGATTTCAGGTGAAATACGCACCATGCTTTCACAGATGAACGGCAGACGGCAGACGCGGAAAAGAACGTGTAACAGAGAGCATGAACGGAAAAATATTTATGCCACCTCCCCTGCGGTTTGCAATACCATACGCTCTTCGTTCTCCGTTCCCCGTTCTACGTTTCCGTCCTTTTATTTATCCAATTTTTTCAGCGAGGGCAACCACAATCCCTTCCGGTCCCCGCGTATAACAAAGTAAATAAACGTTTTCGTAATTCGTGATTTCGCCGATAAGTGTTGCCCCAAGTTTTTGTAAGCGGTCCACGGTGTCCCTGATGTCGGTAACGGCACACATTATGCGCTGCATGCCGATGGTATTTACAGGGCTGTTCATATTCCCTTCTCCTACCGCCGCGGGAGAATGAAATTTATCCAGTTCTATACGCATACGGCCATCTGGTGTTTTCAAAACAACAAGCGTAGCACGTACGTTCTTAAGACCAAGCAGGTTGCTGACGGCATCACCTTCCACAGTGGTTTCGCCTTCAAATTCAAATCCCAGTTGCTCGAAGAATTTACGGGCAGCATCAATGTCGTTGATTACGATAAGTACATTATCCATGCGCAATAACGAAGAACGACCACTTGCTTGTGCCACATCTCCCCCAACCTGTTGTGCGAGTCCAACTATTATGCCTTCAGGACCGCGTACATACCCCAGGCGGTATCCGTTGTTGTTTAGGTCTACAAATTGTGCAATATCTCCCAACAGGTTTGCTTTATGTTTTTTAAGTCGTTCAACAACGTCATCGATGTTGGTAACAGCGAACATCATACGCCGTATACCTAAAGCGTTTACCGGCAGGTTCTGTGCAGATGCCGTTGGTGCCGGATTACGAAACTTCATGAGCTCAATCTTACTACCGTTATTGGGTGTTCTTAACATCGCAATGTCGTTCTGAACACCTTTCAACCCTACTGTGTTATCAACCCAATCGCCAGCCACGGGCATCTCTGCTTCCAGTTCCAGCCCCAGCTCAGTGAAGAATGCTGTCATTGCTTTAAGGTCGTCTACAACAATGCCTACGTTGTCGAGACGGAGTAATTGGCTTTTTGACATGGGATGAAGATATAGATTTTGTGGGAGGTGAAAGGTGAGCGGTGAGAAGTGAGAAGATGGTATATTGGCTGTCACGTCTGCCGTATGACGTCTCACGTTCATACCTAAACCCTTGGGCCCGTATTGCACCGGTTTATCTTTTCTTCGAGAATGGCGAAGTAGCTGTTGCGAAATTTTTCGCCGGTGTTACTGATGTAGGCAGAGCGGCTGATCAATGTGTTAAAATGCTCCATCAACTTTTTTGTAAATCGCGCATCCCGTGTTTTGAAGTAGTCTATGCCATTGTAGTTGATGTAACAATGAATCACTTTATCAAGAGAGATCAGGATGGTATTGTTTCCCAACAATACTTCGTTGATGTATAGGTGATAGTTGTTGCTGCTCAGTTCGGCTGATGTTCCCGGCATAAACTTCTTTCCCTTTTCGGCCTGCTCGCGGAGGTGACGTAACATCCGCCTCAGCGATAGCAGCACTAGTTCGAAATCTTCATTCGTGGCGAACAGTTGTGCCTCGCGATAATACCGCACCTGGTTGATGGTGCTGTTGATCGTTTCATAGCTCCACAACTCTACGCATGGTAACCTGAGATACTCTTTTAGTATATCCTGGCCAATGCGATATTGTTCTTCGAAACCGTCTTCAGCAAGCGAAAACACCTTGTGTGCGAAAGCAGGATTGTTCTGAATTGTTTTCACCCAGCAAAACATCTTGAATGCAGCTATTTCCGGGAACAAAAAGAAATACCAGATCGGCAGGTCCTTGCACAGATAGTACATCTGCTTATCGCCAAAACTGTTGAAGTATTGAAGTTCAGAGTGCAGTCCTGTCCAATAATTTTCAAATTCTATACTTCCATTAATCCCTGGCGCATGGAAAACAACCGAATCGCTGTGCACCTGTAGTACCTCATCAAGCGAAATCCGGAAATGGTCGCAGAGTAGCTTAACTTCGTCGAGCGTAATTGGCTTTTCTCCTCTTATCCGCCTGTAAACGCTGTCGTAGCTCAGTTTCAGAACATCGGCAATTTCATCTGCCAGGGAAATGTTAGGGGGAATAACATTCCTGATGGATGCAAAAAACGATTGCTGGAGGTTAGGGGATTCCATCGGCAGTCTGTCTCATTAATTTACAACTTTCTACTCTCATTTCCCGCATTACGAATTTGCGCCTCACCGATGCCTCGTTTTCCGGAAAACTGCAACTCTACGCTCCCGCACCTGCAGAAACTGCGAATGCCTCAGCCGAAAACCAACTTAAAGTTCCCTCCTACGATCTTCCGCAAATGCACTCAGATAACCCGCAGAAACCAGTTTTCGCTGGCCTTCATCAGGATTTACTTTCACGGTGTTGGTTCACCTCAAAATCGTTAAATCATGAAAATCACTCCCCTTCTCAGGAACATGCAGTATCTGATGCTGCTGGTGCCACTGTATGTAAACGCACAGAAAAATCCCGAAATAACTGTAGCCTTTCTCAACAACCACACCGCCTATCCTTTCGCGTCGTTTGCTTCGCTGTTTTCCGGCCCCTTCCACCCGGGCGGAGAAGTTGGATACCGGTTCGACTGGACAAACAGAAAACGGCACGACTGGTACCAAACCGCGAATGCAGGCTATTTCTACCACCGATTCCTGCAACACGGCATTCATCTGCACACCCAAACAGGGTATCGGTTTAAGGCAACGGAACAATGGAGACTTTCGGCAGCATTTGGATTCGGATACCTTCAATCCATACCTGCCACAGCCGTTTACAAATTGGGTGATGATGGCAGCTACGAAAAAGCAAAAGGTATTGGCCGTGCACAGGCAACTGCACATTTGTCGCTGGGTACGCAGTATTATTTCAAGATTTCAAAACGGCCATTCTCTATTTTTACCGATTACCGCCAAACCATCCAGGCGCCGTTCGTGAGGTCGTACGTTCCTTTCCTTCCCTACAACAGTTTTCTCGTAGGCCTCTCCACTTTCTTACATCAAAACCGCAAATCATGAGAAACATCATTTACTCCCTGGTACTATTGCTGTTTTCATGCAATAAGGCGCTTATTGAACATACCGAACATGCAGACTCCACTATACCATGGGCAGATAGCAGCAACAAACACCCGCAACACCAGGTGTATACAGACCTCATTGAGAAATATCGCAAAAAGGGCTTGCCCGGCATTTCTCTTCTCGTGCGCAACAATTCCGGCACCTGGGTTGGTGCAACGGGTATGGCTGACATAGAGAGAAATGTTCCTTTCAGGCCGGGACAAATATCGAAAGCCGCATCCATCACCAAGTTTATCATCGGCACACTTGCGTTCAAAATGATGGAAGATTCCACTAACACCGGCCTGGGCTACCCTGCACTACATCAACCAATATCTAAATGGCTTTCAAGTAAACTCATTTCAAAAATTCCAAATGGTAACATGGTAACACTTGGCCAATGTATGAAGCACGAAACAGGAATACCCGATGTTATTTCGCAGGATGCATTTTACCTGGCTGTAACCAACGAACCGAACAAGCATTGGAAACCTGAGCAGCTATTGTCTTTTATCTACGACATGGATCCTGAATTTGCCCCCGGCGACACAGCCGTATATTCTAATACGAACACCATATTGGTTAGTATGATACTGGAAGCCGCTTCGAAAAGGCAAATCAACGATTTGTTGCATAGTTATGTGCTAACGCCGTTGAACATGAAAAATACTTTTTATCAGCCGTACGATGAACTACCAAACACTGTGGCGCAGGGATACTTTGATTTGTACAATAACAACAAGCTTGTGAACGTGTCGAACCTGATTACCGGAAGCGGCAATGGTTACGGAGGTATATTTTCGAACCTGTTCGACCTGTATACCTTTGCCGATGAGTTGCTGATCAAAAAAACATTCCTCTCTCCACAATCGTTGCAGATAATGCAAAGCTGGGGTAAAACAGATCCGCCAAACCGATATGGTTATGGAATAATGCAGAAGTACATTGAGCGAGGTGCAGATGCCGGCATCGGCCACAGTGGCCGCGACCTGGGCTACACTGCCAACCTGTTTTATTTTCCATCGAAAAATGTGTTGCACATATTCTTCATCAATTACGGCACCGATTCAAAAAGCAACCTACGAGAAGTGTTCAATGATTTCCAGGAAGAGCTACTCGATGTAACGCTCGATGCGATGTAATGGGCATAGCCAGGAGGGTGGACTTGTGCGCCGAAGCCGCATTCGGAAGCCCTTTGATAAAGCTTCGGCGGAGGCAGAGGGTGAGACCAAGTTGAAACACCTGAAAATCATCGCATACCCTGACCATCGTCATACAGGGCCAATTTATGACAACGATAACTTTACGACGATAGCTTGTTGTATCCTGCCCTGCCCTCACTCAAAATCGTTTTTTTATGCGCCTCCTTTTTACCCTCCTGATGGTTAGCTTACTCATGGCCTGCTCAAAGAAAGACGTTGTTCGTATTGTGAACGAGATTAAGAAAGAACGTTGCCACGCTATTGCGATTAATGAAGACAAACAGTTGACCGATGACTTTTATGTGATTAAAGAGTTCGACAATAACATGGTGCTTAAACGCATAAAGGCGCAACTACGCGACCTGGATGGCGGAACCCGTGTGTTTGATTTCGGCATCAGCTACTCCAATGGGAAAGCGATATTCAAAGGATCGGTGAAAACTTATTATTGGTATCTCGACAACCCACCCGAACAGGACCCTAACGGTCCCGAAGTTTATCCCGAGCCCGACGCACCAACCCATCCCGTAGAGCAGCTTGAATTACGGGATACAAGATCATTTGCTATATCATTTGACCGAAGAACGGGACATGCAACAGAAGTGCGTTATGTGGGACAAACAACACCTGAACTGAAATTATCGTACGACCGCAATGGATGGTTGAGCCGGGTGAATGAATATGTGGTTAAAACAGATAACCGGGGGAATATTTTATCGATCCTGAACCCTGATGAGTTTCCATACTACCCTGGCCAGCAACTGGGTGTTGAATACGGATACAACTATACGCAGAAAAACAAACGCCAGTACTACGAAACACCATTCATCTTTATTCATCCCTTTTATTCGCTGCTCGAAGTACTCGACTGGGGTCCATTTCAACCCGTAAGCGAGCGAAAGGGTTTCTTTATACGTTATTCATACTTTCCCGATGAACTTCCTCCCTACATTCCCGACCAGGTGGTATATGCGGACTATTACAATCACAAATACGACGGATTCGGAAACCTTATTTCCTACGAATACGAGGGAAATACCAGCATGCCCTTTCCGCTTATTCCCGACTACCTGTACCGGGGCCATAGAACACGTAGTATTGATTGGTCGTGCTACGAAAGAGTGAAGTAAGCCGCAAGGATTATCCTTCACTACCGTCCTCAGCCTCGGCAGCAGCTTCTGCTTCCCGGAACAATCTGAAATATTCGCTGATCAGGGCGTTGTAAACCCTGTTTCGCTGCACATTGAGCCGCACCTGGGCTTTGTCGCGCTCTTCAGGATTTCTTAAGATGCCTTTCGCATAGGCATGTGCGTCAGCAAAGCGCCGATTCATTTCCTGCTGCGCCCCCGTTCGCTTTCTTTTCTTATCAAACATGGGGAAAGCCGAAACGATAGTTTTTCCATATCGTTGCCGTATCACAATTTGCCGGGCAATACTTCCCCTTATTCCACTAAACAAAGTATTGTTTCCTGCTGCCATAATGATTATAGTTTTCCTTAGAACGTGGTATTAGATTCCACCGGTATACGCCCGGAAATAGAACCTATATCGTTCGCTTTTTACCGAAAGATATTCGGTGGCATATCGAAGGCAGAGCGAAGGATAAGCGAAGGATCGGGCTAAGGAAGCTATTGATTGGGACTTCCAGAATGAGTCTGATATCATCTGAAAGTTAAACCCAAGATGCATGTATGTGCTAGAAGGAAGTCCGGAGAAAATTGGTGTAGAAAGAGCTAGACAATTTCGAGGCAACCTTGTTGACCATGGCGATAGAACTCTTCAATTTCGTTATACTTTTCTTTTAAAATTCTTTCGACTGCTTGCGTACTTTGATTCCCTGTTCGTAACAAAATTATTTGTGGTGGGAATCCGAGTCTATCCGCCAGGTTTAAGAAATCTTCATCATTGCTAACAACAATTAGATTATGCTGTTTAGCATAGTTCCATATTTCGATATCTTTTGCAGGAATAGGAATACCAATACTATCTACGTGAAAACAAGCTTCAAATAATCCACCTAGCCGTTCAACTAACCTCCACGACAAATTTGCATCAAGTAGAAGTCTCATATCAGGCGGCGATTGTCTTGATATTTATATCTCTATCAGCTGAGAAGGCAAGCGCTGCCAGAATATGGTCATGTTTTAGTAGTGGATAGTCAGCCAGTATTTCATCGTATGACATTCCGGAGGCAAGAAGCTTAAGTATATCGCTAACAGCTATTCTTGTGCCTTTAATTATAGGCTTACCAAACCTGACCTCCTTATCAAAATCGATATGTAATCGCCAATCAGTCATGTAGTAAAGTTACAATTCTTTCACCTTTCACCGCTCACCCCCTTATGCCCGCCCTCCATATCACGCAGAAAAATAAATTTGCGCAAGTAAATGCTTGCCCTATATTTGCAAGCAAATACTTGCATATAATGGAAGCCCGGAGAGACGTATTTCAGGCTATTGCAGACCCCACACGAAGAGCAATCATCGGCATGATTGCCAAAGAACCGGTGAACGTGAACACCATTGCAGATCAATTTGAGGTTAGTCGCCAGGCTATTTCCCTCCACCTGAAAATTCTGGCAGAATGCGATTTACTCACCATGAAACAACAGGGACGCGAACGTATCTGTGAAGCGAAACTGGATAAACTGCACGAAGTAAACGAATGGGTTAACCAATACAGGAAGTTCTGGGAAACCAAACTCGACGCATTGGATAAATTTCTCACCAACACTAAAAAATCAAAAAAATGGAAAAGAAAGTAGTGATCGAACGCACTTACGACGCTCCCCTCGATGCGGTTTGGGAAGCAATTACGAACAAAGACCAGATGAAACAATGGTACTTTGCCGTGAGCGATTTCAAGCCGCAGGTTGGTTTTGAATTTGAGTTCTCCGCTGGACGCGAAGGCAGAAAATATCT
Source organism: Bacteroidota bacterium (assembly GCA_023423015.1). GTDB lineage: Bacteria > Bacteroidota > Bacteroidia > Chitinophagales > Chitinophagaceae > Flavitalea. Next base: position 649 of record JAFAGE010000106.1, on the reverse strand, counting down.
GCACAAGTGCAAGGTGGTAGAGTCTGATCCAAAAAATAAGATTTCTTACACGTGGAGGTACGATGGTTACGCCGGTGAGTCGCTGGTTACCTTTGAACTGTTCAGCGAAAACAAAGATAAAACGCGTTTGAAACTAACACACGCGCACCTGGATACTTTTCCTGCCGATCAACCGGATTTTGCATCGGGCAACTTCAACGAGGGCTGGAACAGCCTGCTGGGTACTTCGCTTGCGAAGTTTGTGGAGAAAGGAAGCTTTATAAAATCAACCCGCATCAACGCCAACCCGAAAGAAGTTTGGGACATTGTTATCCAACCCAACGATACATGGGGACTTGCATTTGGCGGTGGAGCCACTGCAGAAACGGACTGGAAAGAAGGTTCGCCCATCATCTGGAAAGATCTGTCGAACAACATCGGCGCGAATGGAGTTGTAGAAGTTCACCAGCCCGAAAAATATTTACAGCTGCATTATTACGATGAAGTATACCCGAAAGCAGGTGACAAACCAGGAGACTACTTCGAGAAATACAGCGTTTCCCGCGAAAATGGCGAAAGTGTATTAACGGTAGACATCGGCCGCATATCTCGGCGCGAAATGGAATTTCATGGGAAGATGTGGGAGCAGGCGTTGGGAATGATTAAGAGG
>JAFAGE010000445.1 GCA_023423015.1 Bacteroidota bacterium | reverse complement strand
ACGCTATCCAGGAAAATAAAACCATAAGGCGAAAGGTCGTTTGGCAATATCGAAGCCACATACAAGTTGGGATGCTTTACGTTTTTGTCATTTAGCTTTTGCTGCAACGTATAATCCAGACCCTCTTCTTTTGCCACGTATAATACTCGTCCATGATTGCGAGCCAGGTAGCCCGCAAAATCGACACACAGGTAAGACTTACCCATCTTGGGCTTACCGAATACCATCGCTGTGAAGTTTGTTGATGGGTCTCCAATTAGTTCCAGCCATTTGCCCGTAAAGCCAAGTGTATCGAACTCCATATTGGCAAAGTCCATACTGTTCATAATAGAAGGCTTGCCATCAAAACCATTTAAGCTGTTGCAAACGCAACCCAAAATTCCCTCTAAGCCGTTAAGTGTGGCTTGTTCAATTTCCAAAACCTTAATCGTTTTATCTGTAGTGAATGCTTTGAGGTTTTTCTTGAGTTCATGGATTTCAACAATGTAAGGATCGCTATCCGTAATCTTTCCTTTCTCATAAGCCTTATTGATTTGCTGTAACAGTTGCTTTGCTTTTTCCTTCATTGCGGGCTTGCCATTCATCGAGATATAGCGTTTAATAAAACCAATGGAAGCCATCACCTTTTCTCCGCCAGTCAGTTTCTTTAGTTCCTCATACGTTTCAGGCTTCAATTCCAATTTGATTTTAGATGCCATGCTGTTATACACCTGAATTAATTTTTCCTGGATATACTTTACTTGTTCGGCGTAAGGTGAGGTCTTTCGAATACGTTTTTCTACAATTGCTTTTTGCAGTGAGTTAATAAAGCGGAGAATGTCATCCTTCGTTTTGGTTTTGCCATTTAAGTTCACATATCGCTTAATGAAACGAAGTTCTTCCGGCATCCGTTCTACCATTATGATATTTGGCAGTTCGGGAATTGTGGCTTTAGGTTTTTTGGGCGACTTTGGTATAGAACTATGATTTTCACTTTTAGGTTCTTTTGTTCTTGGCGTAGTTACTTTACCAGCTTCTTTAAGATGTTCAGCAAGTCTTTCAAAATACAGCCCAATGGTTTTTCGAATAGCAGTGCTATTGTTGTATGTGTTCCAGTCAGTACCATTTGACGTTGCCTTCATCAGAAATTCATGGCCCTTTTGCAAAGGCATCGGCATAGTGCTTATATCAATAGAGTTAATTTTAGACAGGTAGTTTTCAGGGTTAATCATGGTAATAGTTTTAGGCTGCTAATAATTCAAGTTCAAGTGCGAGGGCTTCTGCTTCGAGTTCCAGCAGGATTATATTATTTACGGGTTCTTCTTCCGCAGGCAGTTCGATTTTCTTTCGGTTGCTGATGGCTCATAATTCTAACTGCATCAGTAATGTCAGTTGTTATTATCCAACTTGGAAAATATCTAAAAATCGTTAAGTAGAATGATCAATATGCCATTAACGACTAATTGGTATGTATTAACTGGTGGACCTGGTTCAGGAAAAACCACGACGGTTAACTTAATCGCATCCAGAGGATATAAAACCACCATCGAACATGCCAGGCACTACATAGACACCCAACGGCAAAGAGGAAGAACTGTAGAAGAAATCAGAAAAAACCAGGAAGAATTTCAAATGGGAGTGTTAGAAATGCAAATTGAGCAGGAAGCCATTTTAGATCCGGAGGATACTGTCTTTCTGGACAGAGCTTTACCAGATGCTTTAGCGTACTATTATTTTTTAGGTCTTGCGGTTAATGAAAAATTAAGTGAGGCATTAAAAATCTATCGCTATAAAAAGGTTTTTATTCTTGAATGTCTTCCTTTTGTGCAGGATTATGCCAGAAGAGAAGACGAAAAAGCACAGAAAAAAATACAGGAGCTGTTAATCAAGGTTTATAGCGACTTGAAATTTCCAATAACTTATGTTCCGGTATTACCACCCAATGAACGAGTTGATTACATACTTCAAAACCTATAATGAATATGCGCAAATTTATCTTTTCTATTTTCTTGGTTACGATGTTAGCAAGTTTAAATTCAGCACAAGCCCAGGAGGATATTTGTTACAATCCAAATTTGATAAAAGACAGTACAAAAAAAAGCATCAAATCAGTAGCAGTGGGAATCATAGGGAAGGATTCTGTAATAATATCTTATCATTCGCCGGGTGTTCGTAAAAGGATTATCTGGGGCGGACTTGTGCCTTATGATGAGGTATGGGTAACTGGAGCACATGATGCAACAACGATAGAGGTAAAATCACCGTTTGTGATCAACAATGTAAAGATTTCGCCAGGCAAATACGCTTTATTTACTATCCCAGGCAAAAAAGAATGGACGGTTATTATCAATAAACATTGGAAGCAGCATCTTGCTTCAGAATACGATGTAAAAGATGATGTGGTTCGATTTACAGTAAAGCCAAAGAATATTTCTCACCTGGAGCGATTGCAATACTTTGTAGAGCCTGTAAGTAGTGATAATGGAAGATTAGCTATTGCTTGGGAAAAAATCAGAATCGAATTTCCAATCACTATCAAATAAAGGTTGTTTTATGCAAACCGTCAAAAACTATGAACGGCTCGCTCAATCTGCTTCTGCTTTAGGTGCTGGTTTATTAGGATTTGGAATTGGGGCTATTTGGGGCAGTGCTTTGAGCAATACTGTTCTAATTGCTACATTGATTATTGGGGCAATAATTCATGTTGCAGGTATGTATGTATTGCAAATAAAGAATAAAGTGCAGGCCGATAGTATTGCTAAAATACTCTGGGTTTCAGCCTGGATCTGTTTGCTGTCGCTAATTGCCATATTTATCTACCTCGCTGTAAAATGATTTTGTAAATCAAAAATGTATAAACCATTCCGGTAATTGTGTAACTCATCACGCCATAGGCAAAACTATTTTTGAGATAAAATATTGTATGGAACACTCACATCATCATCACCAACACCATACAGAACATAAAGGACATGATCGCAAAGATCACCGGCACAATATATCGGAGGGGAAACCTCATGGTGCTGGTCATGACAAACATGCCGGACACCACACCGAAGATTTTCTAAAACGCTTTTGGATTTGCCTGGGACTTACCATTCCTGTGCTTCTGTTATCGCATATGATCCAACAGTGGCTGGGTTTTGAGATAAAATTTACCGGCGATAAATATGTATTGCTTGCATTGGGAAGTATCATCTATTTCTATGGGGGATGGCCTTTCCTGGTTGGCATGGTCAGGGAAATACGAGATAAGGCAATCGGAATGATGACTTTGGTCGCCCTGGCTATTTTTGTTGCATTTATTTACAGTGTTGCTGTGGTATTTGGTCTACCGGGAATGGATTTTTTCTGGGAGCTGGCCACGTTAATAGACATCATGTTGCTTGGCCACTGGCTTGAAATGCGTTCTCAAATGGCGGCTTCAAGAGCTTTGGAATCTCTTGTTGCATTGCTGCCTTCAAAAGTGCATGTAGAAAAGAATGGTGAAGTGATTGATGTTGAATTGAAAGAATTAAAGAACCAGGATGTTGTAATAATAAAGCCGGGTGAAAAAATACCTGCGGATGGAAGTGTGATCGAGGGAGCTTCCAATGTTAACGAGAGTATGATTACAGGGGAGAGTGTTCCGGTCAAAAAAGAAAAAGAATCAAATGTCATTGGAGGCTCAGTGAATGGGGATGGAATGCTCAAAATAAAAGTTACAGGCGTCGGTTCTGATAGTTATTTGAATAAGATTATTACGATGGTTCAGTCGGCACAGAACGCCAAGTCAAAAACACAAAACCTGGCTGACAAGGTTGCCAAATGGCTTACGATTATTTCTATCACTGTGGGAGTTGTGACTTTTGTTTATTGGTATTCTGTTGAAACCGACCTTTCATTCGCATTGGAAAGAATGGTCACGGTGATGGTAACAGCCTGCCCTCATGCTCTCGGTGTTGCTATTCCACTTGTAGTAGCCATTTCAACTACTATGGCTGCCGTTAATGGATTACTGATCCGTAATCGCACTGCATTTGAAAATGCCCGCAATCTTACAACCATCATTTTTGATAAGACAGGAACACTTACAAAAGGATCGCATGAGGTTCAAAAAGTCATTCCCTTATCAAATGAATATTCCTCTGATGATATTTTGAAATATGCAGCGGCCATTCAACAACATTCCGAGCATCACATTGCACATGGAGTTTTGAGGAAACTGAAAGAAAAAGGTCTTGACCTATGGAAGTCAGACAATTTTGAATATATCCAGGGCATTGGTGTTTCAGGAATGGTGAATAGTAAAAAAGTAGTTGCTGCTGGACCAAACTATTTTAAGCAAAACAATAAACCCGTGCCTTCAATACCGGCAGAAATTGACCAGAACATCGAGACCGTGAACTTTGTTCTGATCAATAATGAGCCTGCTGGAATTATTACACTCGCCGACAGCATTAGAGAAAATGCAGCAGAAGCAATTGAAATGCTGAAGAAAATGCACATTAAATCATTTTTGCTTACAGGTGATAATGAAAAAATTGCTGCTTCTGTTGCCAACAAATTAGGAATGGACGGTTACCTGGCAAACGTGTTACCCCATGAAAAGCTCAATAAAGTGAAAGAGATCCAGGAAAGAGGAGAAATAGTTGCCATGACTGGCGACGGAGTGAACGATGCACCAGCCTTAGCACAGGCAGATGTAGGTATTGCAGTAGGGAATGGTACCGACGTAGCTGCAGAAACTGCGGATATTATTTTAGTGAACAGCGATCCGAAAGACGTGGTAAATGTGATTGCCTTTGGTAGAGCAACCTATCGTAAAATGATAGAAAATTTGATGTGGGCAGCCGGGTATAACGTTATTGCTATTCCTTTGGCAGCAGGGGTGCTTTATAGTCTCGGTTTTGTTCTTAGTCCGGCAATTGGAGCCGTCCTAATGAGTTTAAGTACAATCATTGTGGCAATAAACGCTCAATTCCTAAAAAAGAAGTTGAAGCTATAATCATTCGTTTTCGGACGGGTTCGTCGCTGGGCTTCGTTTTATTCCGCTCAATTCTTGAAAATTCTTTGAAGAACTGGCTTAAGTTGATAAATCGCTTCCAAAAGTCCCCATATTTGGTTCGACTTCTTGCTGGTTAAGTCCACAAGTGACAAAAGCCTTGATTTTCAAGGCTTTTGTCTTTTAATAATTTTTGAAGGTCGAACCAATCACATCACTTCATAAAACGTCAATAAGTTTCTGTGATTATCTACTGCCGGGAATTCTCTATGTCCCCAATATTGTTCCTGAACTACAGTATCGGGGCTGTGTAGCACTCCTTGCTTTTTGTATTCTTCGTATAGATCGTTGATGCCTTGCACCTGTATTCTGCAACTTGCCGTACCTGCAATGAATGTTTCTGCACCTGTCCTAATCGGCTTTAAGGCTAAGAGTATGCTTCTCCATTTCCAGGACTTGTCACAAGCCTGCCAAAGATGGATTTCAATTTCATCCCTAACTGCAATAGCAAATGTTTCTTCTTGGTGGCGAATAGTAAAGCCTAATTTGTTAGTATAGTAAGTACATGATACTTTAATATCCTGTACAGGCAGTGCTGGTATAGTCTTTTGCATTCTCATACTTTTTACTTGATGAATTTTAATGTTTAAGAATTTGCAGCTTCATTTGTTTTAGCATGGCTCTTCTTATCACTTGGCTGAATGGTTTTACAAAGAGCCAGTACAAGCGAAACCTTTTTCTCATTGCACTGCTGCTACACCATACCCTTGTTTCGGTAGAAATAATATGATTTGAATTGCCCTCTTTGTGTAGTTGGAAATTGATGGCTGCCTTTATTATGGAATCATTTGTGTTTTGGATAAATGATGCAGGAGAAATGTTCGAAAGGCAACAGTTGAATGTGGGGCTGGTTGTAACGATGCCATAAACTATCTCTTTCCCAGGTTGTTCATCCAACTTGACAAAACCCATGCTGGTAAGATGGTTAATTGTATAAAGATGCTTTGGCATTCCTCTTAACCTAAAAAGAAACCTAATTAAAAAGCTGCGACTAATGTCACAACTTAGCATCTTGTCATAAATACCCTCTGCCGACGCATTTACCTTAATAGAGTGAAACTCATTAAAGTCATAAGCAGAAAGGTATTTATCTATAAGCATTGTTCATTATCAGGAACAGCAGGAAACTCCTGCCTGTATTGGTGGACACTTCACCGTGCCGTAGCTACAGAATACACAACAATCTCCCTGCTTTGGTTTCAGGACCGTTTCGCAATTGGTGCATTTATAAAAATACTGGCAAGCATCCGTAGGCATCGTTTCCTCTTTTTGAAAGCCGCAATTCGGGCAAGTGATTGTTGATTGTAGTGCGATTGTTTTTTCCATTCTTTATTCGTCTTTGTCGCAGCATGATTTACCACTGCCTTGTGAACATGATTTGTTTTTTTCGCATTTTTCTTCAGAAGCTACACAGAGCTCAACTCTTGGCATCTTGCCTTTGCCTACATATTTTTCTCCGGCTTGCTGTATCTGTTCCTCTACCTTATTGTAGGCTTCTGTAGTCAGATCTTTGTAAGAGGAAATAGAAAGAAACAGGTTTTCATAAATCTTTGCAATGTCCGCCTGAAACTGGTTTGCGAAATTTGCCTTTACAAGACCATCTTTTTTATATCCCTCAATAGTTTTCTTTGCAATAATCTGTGCTTCTTCTTTGCTTAGTTTATCGACTTCTTTGCCTTTGAACCACTGGCTGCTATTCGGAAATGACTTAGCATAGTTATTTGCTTCTGTTGAAGTAACCGGGGATAGCTCAATATTGTGGCTGGTGCTGACGGCATTGATGATCTCAGTTTGCTTGCTTTCTGTTGTGGCTGTACTCCATTTTACAGCAACTACAGTTCCGGTTTTGTTAAGCCATGCACCTTCTACCGCATCTTTGTACTTCTCTAAATCAACCAACATGAATTTTGCTTTGCTGCCGCAACCGATGGAAGGTGCAGCATGGCAAACTAAAGGAGCTTCATAAAATGAAACCCTTGTACTGGATGCGTTCATAACATCGTAGCTTTTTACTTTGTAACCTGTTTTATTAATAGCTGCCTCAATAGTCTTTACATCAACCTTTGATTTGTCAAAGGTGACCAAGCTGCTTCTCGTTGCATAAGAAGTTTTATAGGCAATCACTCCGCTCACTTTTGACAGCTCGTTGTTTACATGTTCTTCGCAGCCCTCGCAGGTCATGCCTTGTATAGTGAACTTTACTTGTTGTTTATTGTCAATTACGGCAAGGGTAGATGCCTGCACTTTTGGGTTTGGATAGAACACTTTTGCATATAGCGGAAACGCCATCATGAGAATAGCAAATACTGTTATAATGCCAAGGAACGTTTTTGTCTGAAGAAAGGAAGCCTTCTTCGTTGTTTCGCAATTGCAATCCATATCGTCTGTTTTAGCAAGTTTCAGTTTTAGATACCAGGCTAAGGCAAGGACAGCTATGGATAAGCCAATTAAATAAGGTCGTGCCGGTTCTATCCAGGCAAAGTTTGCCGCAATGCTACTGCTCCCCGCAAGCAAGGCAACAACTGGTGTAATGCAACAAAGCGAAGCTGCAATAGCTGACAATACACCTGCACTGGTGAAAGTGCCTGATGATTTTAGACTTATCATACTGTTTCCAGTTTTTGTGTTTGCTGATTGATGTGTTTAAAGAAGGGCTGTAATATGGGCAGGTGTTCTTCACAAAGGGAATAGAATATGGTCTGCCCTTCTTTGCGTGTCTGAACTAATCCGCCGTCTTTCAGTTTTCGTAGATGCTGTGATACGGCAGGAATGGTCATGCCCAAGATATCGGAGAGGTCACAAGGACATAACTCTCTTTCTTCTTCCAGCAAGTAGACAATCTTTAGTCTCACCTCATTGCCTGCTAGAGCTAAAATGTTAGAAAGGCCCATTAAGGACTTGTGGGCTGTCTTTACCTTCTTTTTACAATTCTTTATTTGCTCCTGGTCGGCGAATAACCGGATGCAAGTATTTTCACTCATGAAGCAAAATTAGGAAAATAATTATTTAAGCAAATACTTAAATATGGAGAAAGGGGCCAATCAAAAAAAGTAGTATCGAAGGCTATTTTTATCGTTTACGTTTCTTGCATTCAGTTTGTCCAAAAAAAGTCTTCAAAGTATAGATTCTTCCCAGCAGTTCCCATATCTGGTTCGACTTTTTGCCGGCCAAGTCCACCCAGCCCGCAGAAGATAAAGCCCTGATAATGGGGCTTTATCGTTTGAAACCCGCGCGGGTACTATGTTTCGCTTAAATCCATATCGTTTTATAAAATACCGGACAATCCCATAAATTCGTGCAAATTATCTGCAATAAATCGTGCAAAAATGGCCAAGGTCACCCGATCCTCGACACCCGCTACACTTCCGCAGATGGTAAATTTCCCATCATCGTGCGCGTCCATCACCACCGCAAAACCAAATACCTGCCCGTCGGCGAGCGCGTGCTCGATACCCAGTTCTCCGGCGGCCGCGTCGTGCGCCACCCCGATGCCCGCCTGAAAAGTATATTTAGCGGTATGGGTTCAATACCTTTTATCTTTCCAGCGATACTTTTGTTCGTATCCATACTCATTTCGGTCGTCTTCGATACCTATGCCTTCGACGCTAATCGGTTGCGTTAATTTTCTTTTGCCGAATATTTCTCTCTTGCATTGATAGGTGACTCCGTCAACCTCGACGGTAAAGTTCGCTACAGACATAGATAGGGGTTTCCCCCTCAATATACCCTGTATTTGTATTCAATAGCAGCGCGGCCTTTTTTCTGTTCCTCCTGGCCTGTGCGCTACTTAACATAAAATTACGTTATAACGACAGCGCCAAATATTCGTATTCGTGGTGTGTTTCGCTGCCGGTCCCAACAACGCGCAGCGCGCTTTCACATGGCACAATATTTTTATCGCCCCTGCTGTCTCAAATAGGGTTTAGGGGTTTAAAAGACCGGCAGGAGTGTCGGTCTTTTTAGTGTGCTGCAGCCGATCCTTCAGATTCAGAAACTTTTTTTCAATCAGGTAGTAAGACACTGTTGCGGCTACAAAGGTTAACCCCACCGGCGCGGCCACAAAGGCGGCACCGCGCTCCACTTTCATCGTCAGCCCGAAGACGTAGAAGATGGGATAGCTGATGCGCCCGATGTAGCGAAGCCGCCACCTCCACACCCCTTAATTTTATTAGAGCCCGCTTCCAGCGGGCTTTTCATGTCAAATCCACCTGGATAAAGCAAGCTTTGCCTTGTTCTTTATTGTTCTCCTGTTTTCCTTAACTTTCTTAAAATAAAAGAGAATCAATGGAATGGTTTGCAGGTGATTCGGCGTGAGGATACTGATATCATAATTGGCATCATCTCGGAAAAGGTTAACGCTGCCAAAAGGGTTGCGAAGGTTTGGCAAGGAATTAAAACTCTGCTTTAATCGTGACGTATTTTTTGAAGATATTCGGCTGGACACATTAAGGGATTTCGAAGCGTTTCTCGTGAAACAAGGAAACAGCAACAATACCCGACATAAAAAGTTTAAGTTCCTGGGAGAATACTATGCGCATGCCGTCGAAGAAGGGAAAGCCGCACCACCAAACCCATTCAAATAATATCATATTGCGAAGGAGCCTATAAGGAAAAAGAAGTTGACGACAGAAGAAATTGCAGCCTTTGAGAAAGCAGATATTTTACCAGGAACAATCAACGATGCTCGAAATCTTTCTTGTTTTCTTACTACACTAATGGATCAAGGTTCGCAACTTGCATAACCTTACGTCAAAAGCAAATTCACTACGGCAGGAAGCATATTTCGGTGAAACTTCACACCAGGATCAAAGTTATTTTAGATTAATATCAGTGATGATCTTGTGTTCCCGTTTCTGAATGAATCTAAAATATAAAAAAGCTTAATCTAGCGGCATTAAAAATGCAGAATGTAAAAATTCTTAATTCTGATACCGGTTCCGGAACGTGGGTTAAGATCTAACGCTAAATGACGACGGCTAAAAGAAACTCCGTAAGAATTAACAGCATAGGGCGGTCACAAAGCTCCCCAACCATTTATAAAAAACGGCTGCCCGTTGGCAAGCCGTTTCGTCCTGGTATACTGATACCAGAGTAAGGCCGGTACCGCAGAAATGTGGGTGATGGGAACGAACTAAGTGCAAATTTCGGGTGCTACACCACAAGATTTTTACAGTAAAAAAGCATGACATTCCGGGCGGAATTTCTTTATCCTTTTTGCCCCTGAATATTCGCATGCAAAAACATTTCCTATCATTGCGGCTCTTTCATTGGATAAGGTTTAACGACCTCCGGTGTCTACCGGGAGGGTATTTTGTCACTACCAAGAGCGTAGACCAGTGGAAAGAATTGGTTCCGGAAAAAAAATCGTGTCAATCATCCTCAAAAGACCTTTAACTCGCATTATTCTTGGTAAATGCCGGTTATCACGAGATAATTCAAGGTAAATAACAGGTACACGCACTTTTTTTGAAGTGTGTGGCCTAAAACAATTGGTGAGAATAGCATACTTTACATCCGCTGAGTAGCTTTACAATAAGATCGTTCTATTTACATTCTACTGATCATATCTGGATTCTATTAGTTTCCCCGTCTTCAACACGGTACAAGAGCCATTGAGGGAATTCGACATCACCGTTGAAAAAAAATAAAAATGAAAAGAACTGGCTTGATGATTCTCCTGCTGGCAGGAACTGTCATCACATTTGCACAATCCTCACCCAAGAATGTAGAATTCAAGAAAACGCTGCGACCTGCATTAACGCTGCCGTTAGCATTTAACCGCGAAACGGCCGAACAAACCATTCTGGCGAAATTGAAAGAAACCGGGTACAAGCCCGAAAAAAGTGGCAGTTTTTTAAATAAAAAGAACAAGGAAGAAGGCTTTTACAAATTTACAGGAGTAGCGCTTCCCGAGTTGATTAATCAAAAGCTCGACTTGTACTTTAAGGTAGATCCTATGGAAGTAGACAATTATCGATCATCTATAACGCTTCTGGTAAGCAAAGGCTATGACAACTTTGTTTCAGTGGAGACCGACTCTGCCACCTTCCTGGCATCTCAGAATTTTCTGAATGGGTTTGTTCAAAAAACTAACGTCTATAACATCAACCAACAACTGGAGGAAAAAACGCAGCAAATAGCAAAATCGGAGAGGAAATGGGCGGAGTTACGAGATAAGCAAGAGGATGCTAAAAAGAAGATTGCGCGGCTCGAGTCTGACATTCAATTATGGCATAATGAAGAAACGCTTCAACAACAAGATGTTGAGAGGCTTAGATCTGAATTGAATAATCTCGAAGCAAAACGGACATCTGCAAACAACTGAAGAACACATAAATGAACTATTATCACCTTCGATTCAATGTATATGAGCAGTCCGGAGTTCCGGTTGAAAAAGAAATGTGGATCCAATTCGATGACCCTCTGGACGACTCCCGGATCAGGGAATATCTTGAAGTCAAGCACAAGAACAAGGTGTCGATGATTGTTAGTAAAGAAATTTGCCTTGAGGAGTTTCAGCAAACACATTCTGCCATCTCATAGTTTCATCGTCAGCTTGACAATACCCTGTTTTTACACAAAAAAACTTATCAACATGCTCTTATCTAAAAGACGCCTGGAACCAACACTTAAAAACGAAAACGAAAATGCTTTCGACAATCCCGAAGTAGTTATATGGCTAGTCTTAGCATTCGGAATTACGATAGCGATAGCAAAAATTTATTCGAAAATAACATAGTTCCATGATATACTTTTCGCTGACAATGTCCAGGGACGAACTCTCTCAAATAGGCTCCCAGGTTGACCCAACCGTGTTCTGCCTGTGGCACGAGGGAGATGAAGAAAACTTGTTTGGGGTAATAAAGGACTCAGCATACGAGCTCTTCATTGTGGCTTGTTCCCTTCTCACGGTTCAAAGCATGAAATGGTTGACTCTCTTGCACCTTAGTCAATCCTCGAACGGAAAAGAAAAAGTATTTGTTTGCGGGAATAGAAATCTCCTGTAGCCCAGTTCAGTCTTGTTGTCGGAGGTGTGGGTTAAAGCCCGAATAATGTAGCTGGGTGATTTAAGCAGGTTCAGGCGACTTGAGTAAAATGAAACAATACAGCTATGCTCTACTATCATGTACGTTACAGGATCCATAGCCACGCTGACGCTCCAGATGTTAGAGAAGAATGGATTGAAACAAGCACCTACATTACGAATCAGCAAGTGCAGGATATGCTTGTTGCAAAGCACTCTCCAAATATCTCGTTTATCCGGTGCATACAGATTAGCCCGGAAGATTACAGATTGCAAAGGAATTTACCTCATATAAACGTCTTGAACCAGGCAGAAATTGACGCTACCAATCTAGCTATCTGGATACATGATGAGAATGCACGGATGAAGCAGAAACTAAGGGAAGATGATCTTATCTTTCATGAGCGTTTCGGAAGTGCTGATCGTCCAACACCACTGCTCTAGGAGAACAACTGGTGAGGGGTTCATTACTTATGTTGTACCATGTAGCAGTAACTCACATTAATATAACCAAAGCTTATTTAGTTGTTACCGATTTATTAGTATACCTTACTTAAACGTAACTAGGAAGCCACTAACAGATGTCCCATCCTTGTTCTCCAGAAGAGTACCTGATACGGCTCTTTTGGCATTCGCGAGATGCCTAGGTATTCATAGGTACTTATTTTTGCCGACATTGAACATTCTCCTTGCATTCCCTTCAAGGTTTCACCAATTAGATCATTATGCATCAACGCTTTTCGGCCCATGACTTTTAAAACTTCACTGACGAAAGATTCGCTGAATAGCTCTCTTGCCAATACTAGAGAATTAACTTCATTGTACGTCTGAGCTGCAAATTAATCTCTGTGCTTAAAATGTTCAACAAGACCGACATGAATATGTTTGAGGAAACTTGCTCGACCGGCGTCACCCTCGTCATTACTGAATCCAGCTTTCCAGGGTTCGTTAGGGTATATCCATAACATAAACGGCGGATGATATGTTGCTGTGAGTTCGTCGTCAATTCGGATGACATTGTACTCGGTGTGGTATTCTCTTGCCAGAACCACGACCTCCGCAAAATGCGGCTTTCCTTGAAAGTAAAACCTGAATGTTTCAGACATAAAAACAAGGTAACACAATTGCAACTGGAAAATACTCTTTAGTTTGTCAACGTTAAACAACCATAGATACTCGAAGAAAGGTGCATTGGTTTAATGAGACGTCCACCCGTAATCAAGGGTGAATCTGTCCACGTTGACCGCGTACGAGATACTAATGTTACTATCAAAGCAGCACGCTTATTAGTCGCGGCATGTGGAAATAGCATTATTTATGCCCGCCCTCCTTCAATTTAATATTACTAATGAAAAATCTTCACTGTGCGTTTTTTCATTCGAGTGATGATAGGAGCGAAATGTGTATAAAGAGAAAGGAAAATCGCAAATCATCAAACATTTACCAAAACACTGAGTTTTTTACATAGGAAACTTCGTTTAGCATCAGTAATCCTGACTAAAGGTGGAAGAAACCATCTGAAATGAAAATTAACCCGGGATGTCACGGAAGTTTATTCCTATACCTTCATTGAATGTATTTACTTATGGCAGGCTTTAATCGATTCGTTGGAACTAAGTATTTGATGCGATCACCCCCTTTAACGATTTTTATTTTTCATTTTTAAAATTGAAAGATGTTATGAACTTATACGTAGCGAACATTGGATATCATATGCAGGATAACGACCTGAGAAAACTTTTTGAAAGTTTTGGCAACGTATCTTCCGCGAAAGTAATAGTCGATCGGGAATCCTCCAGAAGCCGAGGGTTCGGATTTGTGACTATGGGATCAATAGATGAAGCTAATTTTGCAATTACTTCGCTTAACCATAAGGAAATAAACGGAAGAGCATTGTCGGTTACTTTGGCCAGGGAGCGTAAGAAGCGAGGAGGCCTAAATTTGTGGTAATGAAAGACTAAGCCTCATCAATTGATGTTGGAGGGCTTGACAAGGCCCTCCTAAAAAGGTGTAAGGCGTGGACCATTTCTAATCGCTAACTGTTCTAAAAAAAAGGAAGGCTACAAAAACACGGAAGGCTACACCGCCACCTCCACCATCAGATAGTTCGCGAAACCCGCCATTATAGCCGGGTTTTTGCATTCGTACACAAGCTTTACACATGGTTCCTCGTAGACTCAGAATTGCGTGAAATCCAAGACAAAAATATAATTTGTAACCTCGTGGATTTGAGTTACCTTTCTGCTACTTATGGCCACTTCATGATTTGAGCTCTCAAATCAACGGTGCCGAATTAAGGACGGCACACTTTGTTTCCCTTCGACCATGCGTTGACGATAAGTTTTCAACATTTTTTACATTAAACCTATCGTTATGCAACAACAAATCAATGCAGATTTGGATATCCTGGTTAAGCAACTTAGCACACTTAAAGACGATTTTGAAAAAGCGATTCTTCCGGAAAGGCTTTTATCGAAGTAAAAATGATCCACCTCCAGATCAAGGAACTTAGCTCCCAGATAGAGAAACTTCAACAAAAAAACATGGGCAGCCACCTGAGAGTAGTCAACGAATAAAAGCAAAAGCTATATCGAAGGAGGGTAGTCACAATGCAGGTACGTACCTTAAAAATGTGGAGAATTAAAAATCACTTAAACCGGAGAGTCGTGGCATGTTATTGCTCCGAACTCCTTATCTTGTATAAACGCATTTCGACCATGTAGCCGGTAATAGTGCCATTTATCCGCGCCAAAGCGAGGAGGCCAAAGTCGAGAGAATCATTTGGTAAAAGTTCTCACTTACGATTGCGAACGAAAAGTCCTGCTCCCAAGCAGGACTTTTCGTTTTCTTCGACATTCCATTCACTTTACGGCAGACGTGAGACGGCAAACGTGAGACGTGAAAGGTGAAAGGTGAAAGGTGAGCGGTTCCCTATGCCCTATGCCCTATGCCCATCTGGCACAATTTTTTTACGTGCCTCCTCAAACCCTCACATACTGCCGGTATAGCCGAAATAAACAGGAATTATGAGAAATGAAGAGATCTGGGTCGTAGACGATGACAATGACGATCACGAAATTCTTACCCTGATAGGCCAGGAGTTAGGCGTATCTGAAAGACTGCGATTTTTTAATGATGCACAGGAAGTGCTCTCTGCATTGAAAGGATCAGACCTTGGCGGTCCGTTTATTATTCTATGCGACGTAAATCTTCCTGGCTCAGATGGCTTCAGGCTGAGGCGGGAAATGCTCAAGCAACCCAACAAGAAATTTCATAGTGTTCCTTTTATTTTCTGGACAACCAATGCATCCGACACGCAGGTAGACCGCGCTTTCCGCGAATATGCTCATGGTTTTTTCATTAAGGAAGAGAGTTATAAAGAGTGGCGAAATACTTTAAAAACAATTATTGAATATTGGCTCAAGAGCAGAATGCCATCTAAACAGGATGCATACGAAGCTCCTCTGTAGTTTTGCCTCCTGTCTGCCGTCTCACGTCTCACGTCTGCCGTCTTACGTCTGCCGTCTGCCGTCTTACGTCTGCCGTCTGCCGTCTCACGTCTGCCGTCTCACATCTCCCGTCTCACGTCTCCCGTATTAATATTCCCCGGTTGCTCCAGCTCCACCACTGCTGCCACCACCAAACTGGAATCCCTGCGGCTGTTGTGCGCCAGGAACCTGCTTGAACGTTTCCGCAACCACCAGGCTTTCGATCTGCAAAAATTCCGGCATTTCCGCTTCTGCAGTTTCATTGGAAGTGATACCATATCGCGGCTTTTTGAGGAAAACGCTGATCATATAACTAATAACAACTACAAATGCTCCCGAACCAACGAGCACCACTTCAATGGGCGTAATAGCGTAATATGCCCGAATAGTAAATGCAGCTGCAACCACCAGCAATATTCCAACGCGCAGCATTACATAATCTTTCCTGTAGAGCGAGTAACCAATATAAATCAATGGAAGCATCAGTGTTGCTGCCCAGAAAAACCATCCACCCGTTAACGATGCACCCGGTGCAAGCTGCATATCGAGCAACACCACACTCAGTTCCCTCACTACAAAATAATTTAATGCGATATACGTGGTAACCAAACTCAATACTTCAAGAACAACCAGGCAAACGTGATAATGTCGCAACGCATGCCTGCCCTTGAATTTTTTTACTCCCAGGTAGATTATAAATGCAAAGGCTGCGGCAACAAAGGGCAACAGCGCGCGTCCAATACTCCCCGTCAAAAGCAGGCCATTAAAAATAACAGAGAAGAATGCAACGAACATAATAATTGCTGCACCAGCATCAGCAAACCTGGCGGTGGCAGCAAGAGCCAGTATGAATATTATTACAGATAACGCAATTGGTGAATCGATGTTAAAGAATAACATAATAGACCCAAACAAATATCCTGCAGACATCCACAACAATGCATCGTCTACGCCCGATTTATAGTGATTGAGTTTTCTGATTGAAAACTCAAGCGCGACATACAATAAGCATGCGAAAAACAAACACATGACGGCATAGCCCTTGTCGGAATATCCAAACTGGAATAACGAGAACAATCCAAATCCCATCGACACTACTATAAACGATGCTATAAACAACCCGATGCGAATAAACAGGTTGGGGTTATACACTTTGACGCGGTACTTCTCGTTGATTAAATTGTACTCCTCCTTTGTGATCAACTTTCTGCGAAGCGCCTTTTCTGCCTCGTTGTCAATGTCAAGGATGTCGAGTTGACTATTGCTGTAAGCGAGCATGACGTTTCATTTTAGCATTAAGTTGAATGAGCAACACGATTACACCAATACCCGACATTATAAAATACATCAGCGGAAGGAATATGTCGTCGAGCAGGGTTACAACGGCCCGCACCGCCACATAGCTAACGCCAATGTATGAGTAAATAACAATCATCAGCAAGAAATAGAATGACGATTGTTCGAAAGCTTTACGATAAAAATAATATGCTGCCGCAGCGAGGGGAAAAATCCATGCTGCATAAAAGGATTCGAAATAAAACATGCCCGCTAATATGGCAATGAACAGGATGTTCATTCCGAAGTTGAGGTATGTAAAACTGAAATGCTTCTTAAGGTTTCTTTTGTCGCTGAAATATGCAACAGCGGTTAAAAATATTCCAAGTAGAATCCCTGCAAAGATGATTCTGCTTTCGGCAAAATTATTTCCCCGAAGAATTGTTGTGGGCGTCACCGCAATGCCCAACCACGCAGCGAGGTTCGTTATCGCCAATGAAAGTACTCCCAGGTGGTCGAAATAATAGGCGCAAAAGAACAGGATAAGCATCGGAATGAATGTGGCCAAGCCATACGCTTCGCCAAATACTACGTATTGTGCCTGCAGGTAAGCGAGGAAAGTTAACATGGTGAGGCAGCCGAGCAGAAGTACGTAGTCAAAATAGGTATTTGGCGATTGCACCCTCGCCCACGAGAACGGATATTTCCGTTTTACACAATAATAGAAACAACCAATACACAATGCTGCAATCAACGCCAGCACTACCTGGTGCCCGATGGTGTCAATGTTCTTATAGATAAGAATTCCGAGGCCGGTGGTGAGTAACAACACGCCAACGTACAGCAACGTCCTTATTTCCCAGAAAATCGAAAAAAGTTTTTCAGATTCTGCATGCCTGATGCGTTCTGCCGATTGTTCAGATAACAATCCTTCTGCGCGAAGTTGTTCAGATAAGCGGGTGTTCAATGCGGGGCTTTTGGGTTTAACAAATATAATGCTGCAACGGGGAAGCGAAAAATAGGCCGGACGCCCTTCGCTCTCCGTTCTCAGCTCTACGCTCTATTTTCGCCCTCCGCCCTCTCATTCGCCCTCCGCCCTCTCATTCGCCCTCCGCCCTTTCATACATGTCGCCCACAGACCTTCTTATCGATTTTTCATTTTCTCCATAAACCTTGTGCTTGCGCAGGTTGACGCTTTCAATTACCTGTTGTTTTGACTTGCCTGCCTGGATCGCTTTTTTAACCTGCTGCATCATGTCGTGCAGGTAGTCGCGCTGACGCAGCAATATGCCATTGTCTGCCGGCTCTCCATGTCCCGGGATGACGATTGCAGCTCCCCATTTCGACATCTGTTCGAGTACGACAAGCCATTTTTCATAGTCGGCGTGCGCGTCGGCTACATTATTACCCCAGGGATTTCCATTCACGAGCAGGTCGCCCGTTGCAAGTATTTTCTGCTTTGGAAGCCAGGCCACCGCGTCACCGCCAGTGTGAGCCGGACCCATCTTTATTAATTCAACGCGTTGAACACCATCGTCAAATACAAGTGTGTCGTCGAACAGCAGTGTAGGAAATTGACGGACTGCGCCGGTAAGATCGCGACCGCTGTAAGCCGATCCGTTTTTCCATTCCACCTCACCAAGAGTTCGCATTTCTTCAGCAGTTGTTGTCGTAGAAACAACCTGGGCCCCTGCTTTGGCAAAAACGTAATTACCAAAAGTATGATCGTGATGATAGTGTGTATTCAGCACATACCGTATGGGTTTGTTGGTTGTTTTTCGGATCTCCTGCAGAATTTCTTCTGCTCCCCATGGATAATTTGCGTCAACAGCAAGCACATAATTGTTAAAGACTACCCACAGGCAATTCGCCGATTTTTGCTGCAATTCATCTCCGAAATAGTAAAAAACTCCGGGTGCAAGTTCCCGCACCAGTGGCTTTTGCGCCGACGCAGTGATTGTGCAGAATAGAATTAGTAAGGAAAATAGTAATCTCATATTTAAAGGCATGGGGCGTAAGGCATAGGGCATAAGGCATAAGGCATAGCGGCTCTCTTTCTCAATCTCTTTCCCTTTATGAACCTCCGCTTTTCATACGTTCTGCGTTCGATCCGAAGCGAATTTAATCCGAATCAGTACCGAACCCAAAGCGAAGGATTACGTTTAGAACGGAGCATCGGGAACGAGTGAACGGCATGGAATAATCCCGCCCTTCGCCCACCGCCCTATTTTTCTTCGCCAAAAACTTCCTTCTCTGCCGGTAGTTTTCTTACTCTTTTTCCGCATGCGCGGTAGATGGCGTTGGTTATCGCCGCTGCCGCTGGTCCTTGTGCTGCTTCACCTGCGCCCAGTACTTCTTCGCTGGCGCGGGCAATGACTTCCACTTTGACTTCGGGGGCGTCGGTAAACCGCATAATAGGGTAGGTGCTCCAGTCACTGCTGGTAATTTGTTTATTATCGAATTTTACTTCTTCCATGATGGTCCAGCTTGCAGCCTGGATCATTCCGCCTTCAGTCTGGTTGATCAGTCCGTCGGTATTTATTGTTTCGCCCGCATCAATGGAGGCCCACATTTTCAGTACGCGGATTTTTTTTGCTACCTCATCCACTTTCACTTTTGCTGCAACAGCACAGTATGCAGCGTAGTTCTTGTATCGTGAGAATGCTATACCGATACCTTCTTTTTCACCAGGCTTTTCTCCTATTATCATTTCGCGCAGCTTCCCGAGAATTGCGATCGACCGTTTATCGGTGGAATGTGCAATGCGAAAATCAAAGGGATCTTTTTCGGCGGCAATACATATTTCATCGATGAAGCTTTCGATTGCGAATATGTTTGCAAACGCACCAAGGCTTCGTAATGCCGAAACTCTCAGCGGTCCTTTCACCGAATGCATGTTCACCTGTTGATTGGGAATTGCGTAGTATGGCTCCGAATTGCGGTAAGCGCCGCCGGCATATCCGCCAGACGGCGGATTAAAAGGGTTGGCGAGGTAACGGGAAGGCAGCAGGTTTTCGGCATTGCCGCCAGGCCGGGTGCTGTGAACATCAGACCACAAATCATATTTCCAGGTGCTGATGCGACCATTATTATCCAGATTGGCCGCCACTTCCATTATCATGGCGCTGCCATACGGTTCCCAATTGTGTTCGTCTTCCCGCATCCATTGCAGCCGCACGTGCTTGCCCGGACAGTCTAATGCAAGCAAGGCTGCATCGGCAGCAACATCATCGGCGCCATTGTGGCCATAACATCCTGAACCCGGAACACCGGTAACACGAATGTTTTCTACAGGAACATTAATCATTTTCGACAATGCTTCCCGAAACGGAAACACACCCTGGCTGTGTGTCCAGATGTGTAATTTGTTATCCTGGTACAATGCGATGGCGCAGGAAGGTCCGATTGAGCCATGCATAATGTATGGCTTGTAGTACTTCGCCTGGTAACGGAATGATGTTGAGTTGATCGTACCTTCTGAATGAACGGTTTCGCTTTTAGCAGGGAGCTTCTGCAATTCTCCGGCAAGCTGGTGGTCTCCTTCTATCAGAAGCGATTCATCGCTCCATTTGCTGGAGTGTCTCAATGCGCGCTGTGCCTTAATTGCTGAATACTCATCTTTTGCAATGACGCCGAGAAAACTTCCGTTACGCACGATTTTCAAAACTGTTCCAGCTTCTTTCTTTACATATGCTTCGTCAACCTGCAACAGTTTACTCGTGTAGGAAGGTGGCCGTACAATTCGCGCATGCACCATGCCGTCGAATCGAAGATCATGCACAAAAATGGTTTTGCCCTTAACCATGTCGACAATATCGGTGCGGTGTATGGGCTTGCCGACGAGTTTATATTCTTCTTTCTTTTTTAGAACAACAGGTGCCTCCACTTTGCCGGTTAGTTGTTTTCCGGCTAACAATTCTGCAAAACTTAAATTCTTATTCCCGGTTTTCGATTGTGCATATCCGTTACTAATTGTGATCTTTTCAGCGGGGATCTTCATTTTTGCCGAGGCCAGCTCCAGCAACTTTGCTTTTGCAGCTGCTGAAGCGTACCGCACTGCCATGGCGCTTTGTTCCATAGAGCCGCTGCCAGCGGTGTATCCTTCATTGGGAGTGAGGCCTGTGTCTGCCAGTACCACTTCCACATTTTTGATATCGTGATCCAGCTCTTCTGCAGCTACCTGTGCGATGGCGGTTTTAATACCTTGCCCCAACTCAAGTTTACCGGTGAAAATGCGTACACGACCGTTGTCGAATACTTCGAGCCACGAATTGATGTGCGGATTTCGTTTAAGGCTTTCCGGTAGTTCACCGTTGTTTACTCCTGCAAGAAGAAGTTTTGGTGAGCCGATGGTAAATCCTATGCTGAGGCACCCGAAGGTTTTGATGAAGGTTCTTCTTGTTGGCATAGCGACCCTATTTTAAATTAGTAGCGGCTTTTTTGACTGCACGAATTGCGCGGGCGTATGTGCCACAGCGGCAAAGTGAACGCTGCATGGCCTGGCGGATGTAGCTGTCGTCGGGAGAAGGATTTTCTTGTAGCAGGGATACGGCCGACATAACCATGCCATTCAAACAATATCCGCATTGGGCAGCCTGTTCGTCTGCGAAGGCCTGTTGCACGGGGTGTAACTTGTCGCCGTCAGCTAATCCTTCTAATGTAACAATCTTCTGGTCCACCGCAGAAGAAACCGGGAGCATACAACTTGGTTGGGCTTTTCCATTAAGCAGAATCATACATGCGCCGCATTGCTGCATGCCGCAACCATAATGTGGGCCGTTTAACTGCAATTCATTTCGCAGTATATATAATAATGGCGTCTCCGGATCTGCATCGATTGAATGTGTCTTTCCATTAACGTCAAGCACCATGGTGGGAATTTTCAGATTAAAGTTACGGCAATCGTCAAACGGCAAACGCCAATTGAGGTGAAAGGTGAAAAGTGAAAGGTGAAAGGTGAATTTTCTCACCTTTCACTGCTCACCTTTCACTAATCAGGCCCGCTAGGGCCTGATTATGGTTCCATCATTCTTTCTCACCTGCCATCTCGACTTTGTACCAATCGGGTATTTAGCTGCTTCTTTTTCGTTCACGTCTACGCCGAGACCGGGCACTTCATTTACATACATGTATCCATTCTTCATTTCAGGGCAACCGGAGAAGATGCTGCGGAGCTTGTCGGAAAAAAATACCGACTCCTGGATACCAAAGTTCCATATCGGAAGGTCGAGGTGTGCATGTGCAGAGTGGCCTACGGGAGATACATCGCCGGGACCATGGAATGCTGTACGTACATTGAACCATTCACCAAGCCGCGCAATCTTCATCGCAGGTGTGATACCGCCAATC
>JAFAGE010000428.1 GCA_023423015.1 Bacteroidota bacterium | reverse complement strand
CTCATTTGATGGTGATATGGCTGGTTATACCCTCCCCGAACGCGCTAAAGAGGCTCCTTTTTCTCAGCACTGAGGTGGCATGATCTTTATCATAAGATAGGTTAAGAGTTCTGCGGGGCTGGGAGTTTCATATAATCTATAATATATTTGCGTTGTGAGGCAAATTCGTGCAATAGTACTGCTCATCGTATATACGGCATTTACCGCTAGTGCCGCGTTTGGCAAGCACGTTTGTACCAATTTCTGTACTCCTGCATCTATGAGTCACAATGCTCACCAGGATGCAAATGTTCCACCTGCAGAATGCTCAGAAAAGGAAGTTGTAAACATCCAGCAACTCGAACATCGGTCGGGTACGGTTGTTAAGATGATCCTTTCCGGAGCATCTGCCACCCATAAAAAGCCCCCCGAATTCACAGAAGTAACACCGCGAACAGAAAACAACTATCACACAATTACTTCGCCGGTTTCGGCGGAGGTTCCTCTATACATCTCTCTCTGCGTTTTTCGTCTATAGGTAGGATTATTGATATCGCAATTTCAATTAGTCAGGAATTTCTGTGCATATCCTTAATTCAAACGTTTATAACAATGAGACGATATTCTGTAACAATTGTACTCCTATTAATCGGCTTCTACGCATCGGCGCAGGCCGGCCTGTATCTTAAGGCAGATGATTACGTTAATGGTTCCCTTACACACGAACAGGGAGATTTTGAAAAACATAAAATTCGTGCAGACATTCCCTTCAACAAGTACGTGGTAAAAGTGGTTGATGGCGGTGAATCGCACAAATACTTCAAATGGGATCTTTATGGATTCCGCAACAAAAAGAACGAATCTTTCCGCTTTTACAACGAGAAAGCATACAGGATAGTAGACACTACTTCATTCCCTGTCTATGCAAGGGAAGAAAATATTGTTCGCGGAAAAGAGAAAACCCGCGAAACACGCTATTACTTCAGTAAAGGTGCAGAGTCACACATTGTACCCCTCACTATCAACAACCTGAAAAGGGCATTTCCGAACAGGGAATTCCACGATCTCCTCGATCTCCAGTTCAGGCACAATCGTGAGTTGATGCGTTACGACGCCTTTCACCAGGAATATAAAATAAAGAGCATATTCAACAAGGTTATGTCTTAGTGAAGAGGATTAGAGTAAGCCCCCTTCAGAGGGGGCTTTTTTTTGCCCCTGATGAGTGATAATGGCATGAATATTTAAGAACCAATCTGCAATACGTTGCCCGGGAAAACAGTTATTGTTAAAACCATCAGGAAATTGCGAGGTATGGCGCCGAAATTTTACCTTTTCACCCAATAAATGAAAACCTTGTACTCGATGAAGTTTGCGATGCTGTTGACTGTGTCGATAGCAGTGCTGATGGTCAATTCACAGGCGCAACACTATTCTGCCATTCATGGCTCCAACTATAGTGGTGGATTAGGAGTTTACAACAATCCTTCGTCAATTGTAGATGCACCCTTTAAATGGGATCTGACGCTTTTCGCAACCCAATTCCAGACGATCACCAACGCTGTCAGAGGACCAAATTTTCCTTTGAACCTGTCTCCAAATAACGAATACTTTGCTGCTACCGGTAATTACAAACGCTTCGGCGATGTCAATCTCAACCTTCGCTTATTAAACACAAGAATCGCTATAGACAACAACAGCGCCATTGCATTTGGTGTGAACCTGCGGAGTAATACACAGGTTAATACCGAAAAAGTTAACTACAACGATTCGGTCTTTGGTCCGCGTACATTCTTGTTCTATAACCAGGACAATCCCGAACTTGAAGCACGCGCAACATCTTCGTCGTGGATGGAATTTTATCTTGCCTATGCACGTACACTTTACAACAACGAAACAGAACGTTTAAATGTAGGTGCGTCGCTAAAAATACTGCGAGGCATGGCAGGTGGCTTTGCAGAATTGAACAATATTGGAATCGAAGAAATAAATGATAACGACCGAACATTGTACATTGTGGCCGGTGGAACCGGCAGATACGGTTATTCAGCGAACATCGGCGATGGAAGTTCTTTTACCGCCTCCAATCTGTTCAGCGGAATTAGAACAGGCTTTTCGCTCGACCTGGGAGTTGAATATTTTATCAAATCGCAATCGGTAAGCACAATGTTTGATGACGAGTCGTTACCTGATTACGATTGGAAAATTGGTGCTTCTCTGCTTGATATAGGCTGGAATAGTTATGTTCATAATACTGCCAACCGCGAAGCAGCCGGGTTTATTGAGAATGTAGACGGACAAATTCTCACAGATAAATTCAACGGAGTAAACGATGTGGCATCATTCAACGACACCGTTGCAACGCTGGTAAACCAAATAGACTCCTTGCAGGGCAATTTCAAAATTGCAATGCCGGCCAGAGCGGTCATCAACGTTGACCGTTATTTATCCGGCAACTTTTATCTAAACACTCAATTGTCACTAAATCTCGCGTCCGGGCGGGGTAACAATCTTGCGGTTAAGGAACCCGCATTTCTTACCGTAACGCCACGTTGGGAAACCAGGAAGCTGGGATTCTTTATGCCAGTGCAGGTAAACAGGCATGGCAACTTCTGGGTTGGTGTGGCAGTAAAGGCGGGTCCTCTCCTGCTGGGAACGCATAACCTACTTAATGCGTTTTCGAAAACCAAATACATCTCCGGCGGAGCTTATATCGCAATTACTATCCGGCCCATAAATATGATTCGTTCTGTCACTTCGCGACAGTACGATTGTCCCGAATACTGATTAGCTTCTCGCGGGCATTTTGTATAGCTGATGCTGTATGGCATAGATCACAAGCCCTGTTGTACTTTTAACATCCATCTTTTCTTTGATGCGCACACGATATTCTTCTACCGTCCTCACACTCATATGAAGAAGAGCAGCTATCTCGCGACTCGTTTTTTCTTCACAGACCAGTCGTATTATTTCCTTCTCTCTCGGTGAGAAATAAACCTTTTGGCGCAATTCTGACCCCGATTGTATCCGGGCTAGCACGCGCGGCATTCTGGCTGAAGTTAATTTACAGTAATAGGGTTTATTGCGGTAAACGGTAAAAACTGCCTGTATTATTTCTGACTTGTGAGCATTCTTCACCAGGAAACCAACTGCGCCAGCATTCAGCATATCAATCACCAGGTCTTCGTGATTGAACATCGACAATGCAATTACCCGGATGCCCGGAAAATTGTTTGTGATAATATTGGATGCTTCTATTCCGTCCATTCCTGGCATCAGAATATCGGTAAGTACTATATCAGGACGAAATCTCTCACACAACGAAACCAGCTCTCCGCCATTTCCCGCTTCACCAACTACTTCAATACCCTTTGTTTTATCGAGGAGTGTGCGCAAACCGTCGCGGAATACTTCGTGATCATCGGCGATGATCAGCCGGATTCTGCGTTGCGTGTTTGCTGCACTCATGAAATTTCAATCGTGTAGGTGGTTCCTTTACCCGGGCTTGAGGCAAGATAGATATCCGCTTTCAGCATGGCTGCGCGGCTCAGGATATTTCTTACACCATATCCGCCGCTTTCATAACGGACAGACTCCGGATTGAAGCCGCTCCCGTCGTCTGCTACCGTTATTACCAGCTTCCCACCCGCACAGGTGATGTTTATGCTGAGATTAGTTGCTGATGCATGTTTCACAGTATTGTTCACCATTTCCTGTATCATGCGATAAAGATGCACGTCTGTTCCATCAGGAATAATGACATTTTTATCGCAGTGAAAAGCAATATTCACCCCGCATGATCCGTCGAGTTCAAGAAGGAATTCCTTAAGTGCCATAATGAATCCTTTGCGCGTAAGTATCTGCGGCATCAGGTGATTGCAGATGCCACGAACCCTGTCTACGATCGTATCGAGGTTATCGTTTGCCTTTGAAATCAGCTCCACGTCGCCGGGTAGGCTTGTTTCCAGGCTGGAGATCTGGAATTTAACCACCGAAAGCAACGGGCCAAGTTCATCGTGCAGATCGGATACAATTCGTCTTCTTTCATTCTCCAGTGTAGTGATTTCCAGGAGCATGTTCGAGCGTTGCAACTTCCAATGAAGTCGCTGGTATCGGATCACTGTTACGATGAAATAACAAATGATGATCCCAAGAATAGCTGCCGCTAATAATATGGCAGAGAAAATTTTTGTCTGCTGGGGATCCATACAGCTGCTAGTGCAAACAAGAGATTAACAAACAGGTTTACGAAAGCGAGAATACTGAAAACATTCGTCAGGAATTCGTCACTTTCTTCCAGTTCAAAAAAGTAAAATGATTCCACAAATATCCTGTAGCTGTAAAAAACCAGAACACCCACACTGATCAGAAAACGTGAATTCACCAACAGGTTTCCTCGTTCGTGAACGATGAAGCGATTCATCTGGTTTATCGCCAGGAAAACAAGTAAAAAAGAGTAACCGATCGAATAGGCAGAGCTGAACAGAAATATCTTGCCCATGAAGATGTTTTCTGTAGTCCAGGTTAGAAAAATTACGGCTATCAATAAACGATCTGCCCGTTTATCCTGGAAGGTGGTCCATCTGCGGAACTGCGCGATCCACAGTAAACCCTCAATCAGCCCAAAGATGTTTGTGGCTACCGCATTACTTTCTTTAAACACATGGATGAGGAGGAAACTTACTATTTCATTCAAAAGGCCGGCAAACAAAAGCAAAACGAATGGGTAATAACTGCAGTGGATCCGGCGTAAACGCACTGCCACGACAATCACCGCAACGAGAATACTGCTGCTACCGGCCAACACAAATGATTCGATACTCATGGGTTAGGATTAACGGGGTCTGAGCCTCCACAAATTGGCGGACAACGTTGTCCAAATTCAAAAATGGCAGGCTGCGACGTCACGGATGCGTGTGTTAGGCTACCTTCTTCATAGACCGGAACGAAAATCAACCTGATTTGTCGGTTGTCGTCGAGGCCATAGTACGCCCGTATGGCAACACTGCCGGCCTGCTGGCATAGTGTTTCAAATGCCGTTTTGTTGAATGTTTCTGAAAATGGCAACGCTGCGATGTACGCTGGCTGAAAAATGGTTGGCAAGGCTGAGCGAAACCGGTTAATCATCTGCCTGGCTTCAGTCAGGGGAATACTGTGGTCCTGGGGTAAGCTTTTTTCTAAAGACATATGGTTAGGGTTTAAGCGAATTTCAGGCTGGACAACATTTTAAAACACCGAAGAACTACGGGATTTTATGTGTTAAAAAGCATACATTCAGTTCGTTCAAATTACCGAATTACACAATAGTTCGTTTTTATATACGTATTTGATATTAGTTCGTATATTTGAAAAAACCACTAAATGGCTGCAGTCATTACCGGTGATATCGTGAATTCCATGAGCCTTCCCGCACAGGGCATGAAGAAACTGATCAGCCAGCTTGACCAGATCTTTTCAGGTTTTCCGCATGAATTCTTCCGGGGCGATAGTTTCCAGGCATACCTTGAAGATGCCGGGCTAGCACTCTCCCTCGCGATGCAATGCCGTGCGTGTGCAATCAGAATGAGGCAGGAAGAGAGTGAAGTAAAAGTTGATGTACGCCTCTCAATCGGTTTAGGCGCAGTTGAAAACCCTATAGAAGAACTGGCCACGGCCCGGGGTGAAGCGTTCCTTTTATCGGGTCGTGCCCTTGATGGATTGACGAACACAGGCGGACAAATAGTCTTCGCCATTGAAAATAAACTCAGTTCACTGGCACTTGGGGTAATGGCGGATTACATAAATTCGATATTCACCCAAATGACTTCCCGCCAGGCAGAAGTGATCTTTGAGCTTCTCTCAGGTATGAATCAACAAGAGGTGGCTGAAAAACTTAAAAAGTCTAAAAGCACCATCAGCCAGCACGTTGCTGCAGGAAGATGGGATGAACTGGAAAAAACAATTCGCAACTTCAAAGAAATGGTGCAACTGATATCCATATGATCGACCCGGAACATGTATGGCTTCTCAAATTAGTGCTCGCACATCTGTTGAGTGATTTCATACTTCAGCCAGGTAGCTGGATCAGTCACCGTTTACTTCATCATTTTGCGTCTTCACGCCTGTACCTGCATGGCCTGGTTACGGGTGTAGTCGCCCTCCTGTTTGCCGGACTGGCTTACTGGCCGGCAGTGGTGGTAATCGCCATCAGCCATGTACTTATAGATGGTTGGAAATCGTATCGGAGGCAAACCATTGGTTATTTCGTAATAGACCAGTTGCTCCACCTGGCCGTAATCCTGCTTTGCTGGTACTACTACTTCATACCAAATGAATCTCTCCACTCTTTTCTCCGGGAATGGCTGGCAAATGGGCATTTTTGGGTGTATGTCACCGCTATTATTTTCCTGACAACTCCGGCGGGCATCATCATCGGGCAGCTTACACGAAGCTGGCGCGAGCGCCTGGCTCATGCAGAAAGCCTGGAAAACGCGGGTAAATGGATAGGCTTTGTAGAACGACTGATCGTTTTCCTCTTTGTGCTGGTGGGCCAGTATGCGGCAATCAGCCTGCTGGTCGCGGCCAAAGGCATCATCCGCTTCAATGAAAAGGACCGCCCGGAGGTAAAGACCGAATATCTTGTCATCGGAACTCTCCTCAGCATCGGTATAGCCCTGGTTATTGGCATTCTCGTAAGGCGGCTTACCTCCCTTCCAATATAAAAAGTGACCTAAAAAGGGAATATCATCCCACTTACTTGCGTTAGGTATGTTTCTTGAATACTTTTGTGACCTCAAACATATTGTTTAAACAAAAAAATGTAAATGAAGCAGCTCATTCAGGATTTTAAGTCGGGAGAATTGTATGTGGACGATCTGGACATCCCGGCGATATCGAAGGGTATGGTACTCGTGGAAAATCACTTTTCGCTAATCAGTGCGGGTACCGAGAAGTCGACCGTAGATGTAGCAAAAGCTTCATTACTGAACAAGGCTAAGAAACGCCCCGACCTGGTAAAGCAGGTTATTCAGAACTATAAGAAGGAAGGCCTGATGGCCACTATCCAGAAGGTAAGAACAAAGCTTTCGTCGTTGAAAGCCCTGGGCTACAGCACTGCCGGAACAGTGGTGAGTTCTATGGATACAAATGGCAAGTTTCCTCCGGGAACGCGGGTTGCCTGTGGTGGAGCAGATTATGCTTCGCATGCGTCGTTTGTGTCGGTTCCCCAGAACCTCGTTGCAAGAGTGCCGGATAATGTGAGCCTGGAAGAAGCTGCATTCACCACGCTTGGCGCTATTGCCTTGCAGGGTGTACGCCAGGCAAACCCTACCCTCGGCGAAAATATATGTGTTATCGGCCTGGGATTACTTGGCCAGATCACCTGCCAGCTGCTGCACGCTAACGGATGTAAAGTATTTGGCATTGACATTTCAAATAATTCTGTCGACTTCACCAACAAGCACAAATACGCAATCGCATACAATCGTGGCGACAGTAATTTAAAAAATGCTGCGCTGGATTTCTCAAATGGTTACGGATTCGACAAGGTAATTATCACCGCCGGTGCACCAAAC
>JAFAGE010000380.1 GCA_023423015.1 Bacteroidota bacterium | reverse complement strand
ACTGAAACACGAAAGTGAGTATGTACGTTCATGGGCCGTTCAACTATTAATGGATGCAGACAACCAGGCCGATGGCACCATCAACCGCTTTGTGGAGATGGCAAATTCCGATACTTCTGCACTCGTGCGCCTCTATCTCGCTTCTGCAGCACAGAAAGTGCAGGTAGATAAAAGATGGGATCTTGTTGAAGCATTGTATCAACACGAAGAAGACAGCGCCGACCACAACATGCCGTTGATGGTATGGTTTGCATTCGAACCATTGGTTGAAAAAGACATGGCCCGCGCCACTGCAATTGCCAAAAAAGCAAAATTGCCCAATGCATTGAAGTACACAGAAAAAAGAATTGCTGAAATAAAAAATCCCAAAGCGAAGGAAACGCCTAAGGATGAGCATGCAAGACATTAAATGTGAGAAGTGAGCGGTGAGCGGTGAGATGTTAAATTAATCTTCTCACTGCTCACCTTTCACCTTTCACCTTTTCCACTTCAAACCTGATTTGATTGCTTCCGGTTTCCCCGTTTTCGTTTATCGTTTGTACTACGGCAATAAAGGTTCCTTCCACGTCTGAAGTATAGAAGGTGATTTCATTGGTGTTTACGTTTGCGTTCCAGTATAGCTGATTCCTGAAATCTGGTAAACGGCTGTATCGCTGGGTTGAATCTTCATAAGCAGGTGCTACGAATCTTTTCGCCGCGGCAATATTCATGTTTCTGATAATTTTTGCCGCACTGTCTACCTTGTAGCCATTCAGGTTGTGGCTGTATGTGTTAAGGCTTACGATACCGTCGAACACAGAACCCGCGCGTGCGTAACGCCTGTTTATTACGTCGATCGAATGCACCTTTAGCGGATCGAATTCAAAAAGCTTTGTAATATCCATCACCGGGTATCCGTCAAGTAAAACGAGGGGATCCCGGTTATAGGTTTCGTGTTCGTCGGGCTTATACACTCTCAATACGGGCTTACCTGCGATTCTGTTCACGGCAACTGGTGCCACATACTCGCGAAACACTTCTTCCATTTTGGAAAAACGCGTGTAGTCATCCAGGTTGTAGTGATCGTCGGGTTTACCGAAAAACGCAGCAGAAATGTCAGGGGCCGTTTGTGAGTGATTGCTGACTGACCTTGCATACACCTGCTGCACCTGCGCATCTACATAGGAATTGATCATCTCTCCATTTCCTTCATCTATTTTCCCGAATCTGCCCCTATGCGAAACATGTACATGCTCCCAAAAAGGACTTTCTATTTCAACCTTGTACAAAGTGCCATCTTTCTCTGCCTGCACGATCCAAGGCATAAGGCATAGGGCATAGGGCGAGGACGGCAATGTCGGCAAACGGCAAAGATTCGTTCTCCGTTCTAACGTCGCCCTCCGCCCTCCGCCCTCCGCCCTCGCCCTCCGCCCTTCCCTCTAACATTCGTTCCCCGTTCCCCGTTCTCCATTCTTATTTCGCCCTCCGCCCTAATGTTCGCTCGCCGTTCTACTCAAATGTGTCTTCCAATTGCAAGTAGTATTCCTGCTATTAATACTGTCCATACTACTTTGTCGGCACTGCTGTCAGAATAGTCTGTTTTCCCCTGAACTTCTTGTTCTGCGATTTTATTTTCGATTTTCATTTTAATTCTTTACTGAGATTTGTTTTGAACTCGTTCTTTCATGGTCTGATATTCAACGCGCCTATAGCAATGGCGCAGGCTCATCGAAATTTCTATATCTCTCATCCGTCTTTAATCCATCGCTTTGCAGTTTCCGGTTCGCGCGCCCGCCTTCATCTAAATTCCAGGCAACAAGATTTTTCGCGTCAATTTCATACCTGGTAAGAAGGGGAGGGTGCCGTTTAAGCCGGAGATAGTCTGCATGAGATATCTCCAGGCAAATAATTCCTGGTGCTTTAGGGTTCTTTGTGCACTGCGGTGATTCTGTATTTCGAGAATGCCGTTTTTGTTCTGTTGTCATCGTTAGATTTTTATTGCATTGATGAATGTCCTGCATATATTAAGAGTACAGGCAGTCGAAGTATGCAATGATTAATTTGAATAATGTTGGAGAAGCAAGATGTGAGTGGTAATGGTGCGACCGCTACCTGCAAGGTAACCTATTAAGCGCCGGTAAAATTTATAATGTATAATATAGATGAAGGGTTGTATAATACCTTTGATTTGCACCATTATCGCAGCAAATGCGGGATATACCTCTAAATATGTGGGAGAACTGCAATTAATCGTGTTTTTCTGTCGTTCTGCTTACCTAATCATGCCAACAGAAAGGTCTATATTACACTCAACCTGATAGCATTCATCCAAGATCTTCTTAATTTTTCACAAATCTTCGGTCGGTCAAATCTGATATCTGTTGGTTGCCCTCTCTTCAACGCGGTAAAAGAGCAATTTGGGGCTTTAATGTCACCGTCGAAAAAAAACAAAATGAAATTATTTGGTTATTTGATCATCCTGTTAACAGGATCAATTGGTTCGTTTGCACAAGCTGCTCCTACAAACGTGGACTTTAGAAAAGCACAAAGGCCGGCCCTTTTCCTGCCGCTTGAATTCAACCCCGGGACCGCAGAACAGACTATACTGGCTAAGCTTAAAGAGACGGGATACAAACCCGAAAGGAGTGGCAATTTCCTGAACAAGAAGAATAAGGAAGAAGGCTTCTATAAATTCACCGGGGTTGTTTTACCCGAACTGGATAACGAGAAACTCGACTTGTACTTTAAGGTAGATCCGATGAATTCTAATGCCGATCGTTCGTCAATTACATTACTCGTGAGCAAGGGATACGACAATTTCGTGTCTACAGGTACCGATTCCGCAACTTACATGGCTGCCGAAAAGTTCCTCAATGGGTTTGTTCAAGGTACCAATGCTTTCGACATCAATCAGAAGTTAGATGAACAAAAAAAGTCGGTTGCGGCTTCCGAGAAAAAAAGGACAGACCTGCAGGACAGGCAAACAGCTGCTAAAAAGAAATTAGCGGAACTGGAAGCCGAAATAAAGATGTTACAGGAAGAAGAAGCGCTGCAGGCTCAGGATGTGGAAAAGCAACGTTCGGAATTGAAAGACCTGGAAGCCCGCCGCACGTCGGCACAAAAATAATCTATGTATTACTATCACTTGCGTTATAATCTGTATGGAGGCGCCGGATTCGCTGTTGAGGAAGAACGCTGGCTCGAATTCACTGAGCAGCTCGACGATACCCAGGTAAAGCACCACCTGGAAGCCGAACACCAGCAGCCGGTTACGATCATTCTCTCAAAAAACATTTCATATGAAGAATATGAGCTGAGTTTAAGGAACGTTTTCTAATTCCCGCTTTCAATATGGCCCAGTGCCCGGGAGAGCTGCTGAAACGGCTCTTTCGGCATTTAGAACTATGAGAGATCGCGGTAAGACGCGCTAATATTTACCTGAAAAGCACCATCTGAATAAAATGAACAAAAATGGCGAAATCATAGTAATTGAAGATGATCTGGATGATCAAAGCCTGTTGGAAGAAATTTTCCTGAATCTTGAAATAACAAACGAAATCAAATTTTTTTCCACCGGCGAAGTGGCGCTCGAATACCTGGAACAACCGGGAATAGAACCCTTCCTCATCCTGTCCGACATCAACCTGCCCAGGTTGAACGGGTTTGAACTTCGCGAGCGAATTTTTACTAACAAGGAACTAAGTAAGCGATGTATCCCGTACATATTTTTTACAACCTCCGCCAGCAAAGAGGCAGTGATAAATGCATATGCATTTTCGGCACAAGGATTCTTCATAAAGCCGACGAGCTTCACCCAACTTCAAGATGATATCCGGTATATCCTGGAGTACTGGAAAAGATGCTTCTCGCCGAGTGACTTCAACGGGGAATGAGCCTGTAGATCGGAGAATGGAGAACGGGGAGCGAATATGACAAAGGGCAGAAGGATAACGACGGCAATATCGGCGAACGGCAATAATGCTTTCATCTTTCACCCCTCACTTTTCACCGCTCACCTCACAGGCAAAATCGTTCCCTTACCCACATACACTTCTCC
>JAFAGE010000329.1 GCA_023423015.1 Bacteroidota bacterium | reverse complement strand
GCTTTACAATCATTTTAGCGTCAAATTCCCGTGGAATCACAGGAACACTATCTATGGGTATAAACCCAAAGCCGTAATTGGGCCGCAGGGTTCTCTCTATAAGATCGTACACGTTATAACTAAGCGGCTCTCCATTTCCGGCGAGATAGCCGATCACTGCCGCCCGTTCACGCGTAAGTTTTTGAATTGCGTTTGCAAACTTGTATTCCAGCAAAGCTGAGGCATTATTCAGCGATTGCAATCCACCTGTCATATCCTGTCCCTGTAATAAGTCGATTGCGGCTACTTCGTCGTTGTATGTTACCAGAGCAGCGGGATACACCAGCCGTTCTTCCTGCGATTCACCGGCTTTGGCTTGTACACGCACATTGGTGGCTCGTATGCCGAAACTATCGAGATAAATCAGGAAATTTTCGCGTGCAGTATCCGACATTCCTTCACCCGGACGTTGAAAACGGAAGAATACATTTTTGTTGCCTGCCTCCCGAAATTCCTGCAGTAATTCATCGGCGTTGTTGCGAAGATTGCGGAAATCTGCAGGCAAATCGCCGGCAAGAAAAACATCTATAATTACCCGGTCATTAAGATTGCCGAGAAGTCGTTTAGTTGGTTGAGATAAGGTATAACGTTTTTCGGTGGTGAGATCAATACGAAAATGGAACAAAGATGCGAGGTAGTTAATCGCAATAAGCGCCGCCAGTACATAACACCACCAATATTTTGTTCTCATCTCTTTTGTTTACTCTGTTACCGTTTAAGCAGGTTTCGTTGTGTTATGATGAGGAATAGACCGATTACACTGATGAAGTACACAACATCTCTCGTGTCGATCACTCCGCGACTCAGGCTGCGATAATGAAAGTCGATGCCCAGCATCTCCAGGTAATAATCCGCACCCCCTTCGAAAGCCGGAATCCTGCTGATCGCAGCAAAAGCACCGTAAACCAATACACACAAAAATGCAGCCGCTATAAATGCTATAACCGCATTGCCTGTGATGCTGCTGCAGCAGATACCGATTGCAACAAAACAGGCTGATAAAAGCACTAATCCAATATATGAGCCGGCAGTACCGCCGGTGTCGATCCCTGCTCCATCTGCCGACAATTGCTGCAAACTGTATGGATATACCAATGTTGGAATTAAAGCGATGAGAACAACCACCAATGCCGCAAAATATTTTCCCGTCAGGAGCTGCCAGGTGGTTACCGGTAAGGTGCGCAGTGTTTCAAAAGTGCCTGCGCGGTATTCATCCGAAAACGACCGCATTGTAATTGCAGGAATCAGGACCAGGAGAATCCAGGGAGCTGTTTGAAAGAACCGGTCGAGTGTAGCGTACCCAAAATCAAAAATGTTGTCGGGCAGAATAAATAAAACGGCCCCGGAAAGCACGAGGAAGAAAATGATCGCAATATAGCCGGTGAGGCTGCTGAAATATTGGCGTAATTCCTTCTTACAAACGGACCACATGCGTGCGAAAATACGGGGTGTTGGTGCAATCATCAAAACTGTGATTGACAAGCCGGTTTACACCGCAAAACTTTCTCCGCAAGCACAGGTGCGGCTCGCATTCGGATTATTAAAATAAAATCCCTTGCCGTTAAGGCCATCCGAAAATTCCAGCGTTGTGTTTACAACATAAAGGAAACTTTTCAGGTCAGTTACCACTTTTACTCCATTGTCTTCAAATTCCTGGTCGCTGGGTTTTTTCTGATTGTCGAAATCGAGTTTGTAGCTCAGGCCTGAACATCCACCACCCACAACCGACACACGTAAAAAGTAGTCGTTTGTTCCTTCCTTGTCTGCTTCCTTCAGCAGCTTTATTACCCTTTCCTTTGCTTTATCACTAACGTAAATCATAATTGTAAATCTTTTTTTGTGATCTTTCTGATCTGTCAGATTCTGGCTTTTTCTTCTTCCCGGATTATTTTTCCTACTTCATCAATCACAAATTCTATTTCGTCTCCAGTTGTATTTTTTCCTAAACTAAATCGTATTGATGCATATGCGCGGTTGTCTTCAACTCCCATCGCGCGTAACACGTACGAAGGCTCCATTGAGGCCGACATACAGGCAGAACCCGATGATACCGCCATCGTTCTGTTCAATTTTCCCAATAATGCCTGTCCGTCACGATCGCCGAATGAAATATTCAATACATGTGGTAAACGCTGATCGCGGTGCCCGTTGACACTTGTGTCGGGTAATGATAACAACGCAGCTTCAAGTTGATTTCTCAACTGCAACAATCGTGTTGCTTCATCACCCATTTCAGTTGCTGCAACCGAACATGCTTTTCCGAAACCAACAATGCCAGCGACATTCAGCGTTCCGCTGCGCATTCCTCTTTCATGGCCTCCTCCGTCTATCTGCGCTGTGAGGCGCACGCGCGGATCTCTTCTTCTCACATACAATGCGCCTACACCTTTTGGTCCATACATTTTGTGTGCCGAGAGCGCCAACAAATCCACGTTATCTTCCAGCACGTGGACCGGTATCTTGCCTGCTGCCTGTGTAGCATCAGTAAAAAACAACACTCCATGTTTTTTAGCCAGCATGCCAATCTCCTTTATGGGATTTATTACGCCGGTTTCATTATTGGCATACATCACTGCAATCAATATCGTATCGCTTCGTATGGCAGATTCAAGTTCAACTACATTTGGTAACCCGTCACTATCCACGGGAACAACTGTAACGTCATAACCCAATTGCTCCAGGTGCGCACAGGTATCCAACACCGCTTTATGTTCGGTAGCTGTTGTGATAATGTGACGCCCCCGTGGTGCATATGCTTCGGCAACTCCTTTAATCGCCAGGTTTGTTGCTTCCGTTGCGCCAGAGGTGAAAACAATCTCCTTCGGCGAAGCGCCTACCAGGCCCGCCACCTGTTCGCGGGCAATCTCTACAGCTTCTTCTGCCTGCCAACCAAATGAATGGTTCCGGCTGGCTGCATTTCCGAAATACCGGGTAAAAAATGGCATCATCGCTTCTGCCACCCTGGAATCGCAGGGTGTTGTTGCATTGTAATCAAGATATATCGGCAATTCCGGCATCTGCATTTTTGAGATCATACAAAATTACTCGAAATGGTTCTATTTTACAGGGCGTTAGGTATCATCTAAACGTTAAAGCCATGAACTCAGTAGAGCACATCGGAATTGCAGTTAAAGACCTTAAAGTGTCCATTCCTATTTTCGAAAAACTGCTTAATAGCAAGTGCTACAAGACAGAGCTTGTGGAGTCCGAAAACGTGTACACGGCCTTCCTGAAAACAGGCGAAACCAAGATAGAATTGCTCCAAAGCACAGAATCAGAAGGAGTGATAGCGTCTTACATCAAACGCAGGGGTGAAGGCATTCACCACATTGCCATCGATGTCAGGAATATTGAAGAAGAGATGCAAAGGCTTGTTCAGGAAGGATTTACACTAATTAACCCGAAACCTAAACGTGGAGCCGACAATAAATTAGTATGTTTTCTGCACCCCAGGGATACAAATGGAGTGCTGATTGAGCTGGTACAGGAAATTGGCAGCTGAAATAACAGGACTATACTTCCCCGTTTTCTACAATTTTGAGCAGGCCGAGTTTATCGAGAGCAATTGCTGCGGCTACCTGGCTCGCATCTTTTTTATTGTAAGCCTTGGCTTCGGCGATAAGTTCGCCATTTACTACCGCCCCGATTGTGAATAGGCGCCGTCCACCCTCGATTTTTTCGTTTAGCGTTTCGAATTCCAGGCTTTTACCGTTTTTGTTCGCCCAGCCGTAAAGTTTGTTCTTATGATTGATCTCAAGATTTTCGAGGTCTTCCATGAACAGGTGAGGCATTATCATACGTTCGAGAACCCATTGCTGCGTTTTCCTGAATCCTTTATCGAGGTAGATTGCGCCAACAAGTGCTTCCAGCGTATTCCCGAATATTTGGCTGATCTTGAGAGAATTATCAAACTTATTAAAAACAGTGATCTTCTTGATGCCCATCTTGATCGCGATCTCGTTGAGCTTATTCCGGTTCACCATTTTGCTCCTCATTTCCGTGAGGAAGCCTTCTTCTTTGTAGGGATATTTCTTGAAAAGATAATCTGCAATAATGCCGCTCAGGATCGCATCGCCCAGGTATTCCAGGCGTTCGTTGTTTTCATCGGCATTGTCACGAACTGAGCGATGTGTAAGAGCTGCCCTGTAGAGCGCAGTTTTTCCGGGTGTAAACCCGAGTACATTGCGCAAGTTCTTCTTGAAGGCAACACGGGTTGAATTTCCAATAAATCGGTCCAGGATTCCCACGACTTACAATCTACAAAATTTTCTAATTGCAAAAAAATGCCATGGGTGTGCGAAATCACTCTTGGTGTTTCTTCACGATCACACACGCATTGTGTCCTCCGAAACCGAAAGTATTGCTGAGGGCGGCATTCACGGTTTTTTTCTGCGCCTTTTCGAATGTGAAGTTGAGCCTGCTGTCGAGGTTCGGGTCGTCAGTAAAGTGATTGATGGTAGGCGGCACGGTATCGTCTTTCACGGCCATGATACAAGCGATCGCTTCCACAACACCGGCTGCTCCAAGGCAGTGGCCTGTCATACTCTTTGTAGAGCTGATATTTAAGTTAAAAGCGTGATCGCCAAACACATCCATGATTGCTTTCACTTCGGCAACATCGCCGAG
Organism: Bacteroidota bacterium; assembly: GCA_023423015.1. GTDB lineage: Bacteria > Bacteroidota > Bacteroidia > Chitinophagales > Chitinophagaceae > Flavitalea. The sequence goes on along the minus strand of JAFAGE010000329.1, from coordinate 5,917 downwards.
AGGGGTGGATGTACCATGGGTATTGATGTAGTCAAGATCGGTAGGTTTCATGCCTGCATCTTCCAGGGCTGCCAGCATTACGTTTTTGGCTCCCAGGCCTTCCGGATGCGGCGCCGTGATATGGTAGGCATCCGCTGTAGCGCCGGCTCCTGCTACTTCAGCATAAATTTTGGCGCCTCTTTTCAGAGCATGTTCCCTTTCTTCGAGTATCAGAACGCCTGCACCTTCACCCATAACGAAGCCATCGCGCTCATTGTCGTATGGCCGGCTTGCCGTTTTAAAGTCGTCGTTTCTTTCGCTTAGTGCCTTCATGGCGTTGAACCCGCCTACCCCGGCTTCGCTGATCACGCTCTCAGATCCTCCGGCTAAGATGGCATCTGCCTTACCTAACCTGATAAGGTTGTAGGCTTCCATGATAGCGTTGGTAGAAGATGCACAGGCGCTAACAACCGAAAAGTTGGGTCCTCTGAATCCATGACGCATCGAAATATGTCCGGCGGCGATATCAAGAATCATTTTGGGGATGAAGAAGGGATTGAAGCGCGGTGTTCCATCACCTTTGGCGAAGTTGGTCACTTCTTCCTGGAATGTAATCAGACCGCCTATACCGCTGGCAAATACTACCCCAATCCGGTCTACATTCAGGTTTGCCTCGGCGATACCTGCGTCTTTTACAGCTTCATCACTTGCTGCAAGAGCAGTTTGCGTAAACCGGTCAAGTTTGCGGGCTTCCTTCTTATCGAGATAGTTGAGCGGATCAAAATTTTTCAACTCACAGGCAAAACGCGTTTTGAAGCGGGATGCGTCGAATAATGTGATGAGATTAGCACCCGACACACCATTAACGAGCCCGGTCCAGAATTCATTTAGATTGTTGCCAAGCGGAGTCAAGGCGCCAATCCCGGTTACGACTACACGTTTTAATGTCATCTGTGGTAAAATTTTTACAGGGATAGCAGACTAGCATCAGACATCGGACAAATCGATTGATTCAGAATAAGGATATTTTTTTATAAGATGATCCGATCCTAAGAACAAATCCGCTTTAGAGGTGGCCCATCTAAAGCGGATAAGAAATTTATCAAATCTGAACCAGGTTCAGGTTACTTGGCATGCTCCTCAAGGTAAGCAATAGCCTGACCTACAGTTGTGATCGTTTCAGCCTGCTCGTCGGGAATAGATATATTAAATTCCTTCTCGAACTCCATGATTAATTCAACGGTATCCAAAGAATCAGCCCCCAAATCATTAGTAAATGAAGCCTCGTTGGTAACCTCTGCTTCTTCAACTCCTAACTTGTCAACAATAATCTTTTTAACCCTGGTTGCGATGTCTGACATTTTTGTAAAGTTTAGTTACGGCTGCAAAAATATAGTTTTTGAGATAATCTGAACAAAACGACAAGATTAATTATGAGAATCAGGTAAAATGTAATTCTTATATTGCAATAACCAAACCATCACTAATTTATCCGATTGCATGGCGCTGAAATTAATTGACTATGGATCTCCCGAATACCACCAGATGGTACAGCTGCGCAACGACATTCTTCGGAAACCCCTGGGGTTAAGCTTTCAGATGGACGAACTCGAAAAAGAAAAGGATGATATTCTGATCGGAGCATTTGAGGAAGATAAGATGCTGGGATGTTGCATGTTGATCAACACCGAACCCGGAACTGTACGTCTTCGCCAGATGGCTGTGCATAAAAATCTGCAAGGGAAAGGTGTGGGGCGTGCTCTAATGCAATTTGCCGAAAACATTGCCCGCGACCGCGGCTTTCGCAAAATAACCATGCACGCACGAAAATCTGCCACAGGCTTCTACGAAAAGCTTGGGTATGTTGTTAGCGGGGAAGAGTATGAAGAAGTAACCCTTCCCCACGTTGTTATGGAAAAACAGTTGATTACTTAACGAACTTGATAGAGAACGGGTATTTGTACATCTTGTTCTCACTGGCACGGATAGTCGCAACGATCACCAGCACCAGGTTGGCAATTCCCAGGAGAAACATCAGGAATGCCCCGATAATAATAAAGATCAATATAAACGAAACGATCCAGGCAATAAGCATCGTTAACTGAAAATTCAACGACTCCTTGGCATGTGCCTGAACATAGGGCGAATCTTTCTTTACCAGGTAAATAATTAATGGAGCAAGAAATCCTGCAACGATACACAGGATGTGTGATAAAATAGCCATCGTTTTCTCTTCGCTGGTGGGTACTACAAGAGCGGGTTCTTCGGTACCCAGAAAGGTGTTAGACTGGTTCATGTTGAAGGGAGTTTGAAACAAGGTAAGAATTTTAATAATTCGCAGCAGCACCCTTCAACACATTTTTGTGCATCTGCGAAAGGAACGACCGTATTTCCTGCATCGAACTCACGGGCTCAACAATCAGCATAAATAACCGGCCCGTCTGTTTCAATCGCGCTTTGTTCGTGCCCTTCTGTACATACTCAAGTATGCCCCTGAAAATATCCGATTCAAAATAGGGAGATACCGGATTGTTGATGAAATAGCATTTCAGGGTTTCATCTTTCAATAGCAATCTTTCGAATCCAAGCTCAACAGCCATCCGTCGACAACGCACAGTGTCAAAAAGATCAACTACCTGTTTAGGCACAGGACCAAAACGATCCTGCAATTCATCGGCAAACGCCTGCAACTCCTCTTCGCTGCTGCTGTTGTCGAGACGGGTATACAACGATAATCTTTCTGTTATACTTTCAACATAATTATCGGGAATAAGTATTTCCAGGTCGGTATCAATTGTACAATCCTGCACATAGTCTTCCTGCTTCGCGATTTCTTCTTTGAATAGATTCTTAAACTGCGTACGTTTCAGTTCCTTGATGGCTTCATCGAGGATCTTCTGATACATTTCGAACCCGATTTCAGCCATGAAGCCGCTTTGTTCGCCACCAAGCATATTTCCGGCGCCGCGGATGTCCAGGTCTCGCATGGCGATCTGAAAACCACTACCCAATTCGCTGTGCTGCTCAAGTGTTTGCAAACGTTTTTTTGAATCGTTGGGCAAGGTGCTCAGAGGTGGAGCAAGCAGGTAACAGAATGCTTTTTTATTGCTGCGGCCAACACGTCCACGCAATTGGTGCAGATCACTTAAACCAAACTGATGTGCATTGTTTACAATGATCGTGTTTACGTTTGGAATATCCACTCCACTTTCAACGATGTTTGTACACACCAGCACATCATACTTCTTATCAATGAAGTCAAGAATCCTTTCTTCAAGTTCATGTCCTTCCAACTGGCCATGCGCATAGCCGATGCTTAGATCGGGACATAGTCCCTGGATCATTGCTGCCATTTCGGCGAGACCCATTACCCTGTTGTGAATGAAAAAAACCTGTCCCCCCCGCTCGGTCTCGAAATAAATGGCATCACGGATAAAATCCGGGTTGAATATCTGAACCTCTGTTTGTATAGGCTGCCTGTTCGGTGGAGGCGTATTGATAATGCTAAGATCACGCGCTCCCATAAGGCTGAACTGCAAGGTTCGAGGGATGGGTGTGGCTGTCAGAGTAAGGCAGTCTACGTTCGTGCGTAATGTTTTTATTTTCTCCTTGTGTGCTACACCAAACTTTTGTTCCTCGTCGATGATTAACAAACCCAGATCTTTGAACTTCACGTCTTTCGCCAGCAAGCCATGCGTGCCGATAATGATGTCGATCTTTCCTTCTTCGAGTCGTTTCATCGTTTCTTTCTTCTCTTTCGTCGATTTGAAACGATTCACATAATCTACTGTTACCGGGAAATCTTTAAGCCGTTCCTTGAACGTTTTATAATGTTGGAATGCAAGAATCGTTGTCGGCACAAGCACGGCAGCCTGTTTACCGTCGAGGCAGGTTTTGAACGCTGCCCTGATGGCAATTTCGGTTTTTCCAAAACCTACATCACCACATACAAGCCTGTCCATTGGTGAGCCTGCCTGCATATCGCGCTTTACATCCTCTGTTGCCTTTGCCTGGTCTGGAGTGTCTTCATATATGAAAGAAGCTTCAAGCTCGTTCTGCATGTAATTATCGGGCGAATGCCCAAAACCGGTTTGCGCTTTGCGTTGAGCATAAAGTTGGATGAGGTCGAAGGCGATTTCCTTAACCTTGGTTTTTGTTTTTTCTTTCAGCTTTTGCCAGGTGTCGCTGCCAAGTTTATTTATTTTCGGAACAGAGCCTTCTTTGCCGGTGTACTTCGAAATCTTGTGCAGCGAATTGATGTTTACATATAATATGTCGCTGTCCTTGTAAATGATTCGTACTGCTTCCTGCAACTTGCCGTTCGCTTCTATTTTCTGTAAGCCGCTGTATACGCCAACACCATGATCAATATGCGTTACATAATCGCCGGGTTGCAGTTCCCGCAGAGTTCGCAAGGTGAGTGCCTTGCTTTTATTGTACGCCTGCTTTACCCTGTATTTGTGATAACGTTGAAAGATCTGGTGATCGGTGTAACACACAACCTTCAGGTCTTCGTCTATAAATCCTTCGTGAATGGAAACAGGAATTGGGGTAAAATGAATTTCAACTTTGAGGTCTTCAAAAATGCTGTGCAATCTTTCCAGTTGCCGCGGGTTATCGGCAAATAAAAAAAGATTGAACCCTTTCTTCTCCCACTCACGCAGGTCGCGAATCAGGAAATCAAATTGGCGGTTAAAAGCAGGTTGTTCCTTTGTAGCAAATTCGATTTCGACTGTATTTTTCCAGGTCGACCGCGTACCAAACTCGATTGTATGCCTGCGGGAAATCTGTTGTTCAATATCTTCCGCAGTTAAAAAATCTTCTTTTTTCAGGGCGACGCGCTGCTCCGCATTTTCTTCGTTCGATTGAAAGCTCCCCGAGTCAAGATAAAGTTGCAGATCCTCTTCCTGGGTAAGCATGCGTTCACGAATAAAATCCCAATCCTGCATCCACACCACCGTGTTTTCGGGCAGGAAATCCATCAGCGAAATTTTTCTGTCGCCGCTGAATTGCGTTTCAACGTTGGGTATAATGCTAACGTGAACCAGTTTTCGCTCGCTGAGCTGCGTTTCGGGATCAAAGATTCTTATGCTATCTACTTCGTTTCCAAAAAGCTCAATCCGATACGGCTTTTCATTTCCGAAAGAATATATATCGAGAATGCCGCCTCTCAATGCAAATTGACCGGGTTCATACACAAAATCGGAACGTTCGAATCCATAGCCGACAAGCTTCTCCATTAAGCCGTCTACATCAATGTAGTCGTTCGTCTTCAGATAAATAATATTGTCCGAAAGTGTGTCGCGCAATACTACCTTCTCGAATATTGCCTCCGGATAAGTGACGATAATTTTTTTGTTTCCGCCGGCTGTGAGCTTTGTCAACGCCTCTGTACGCAACATTACGTGGCTGCTGTTCAGCAGACTGAAATTCTTCCGGTTCTTGAATGAAGATGGAAAATAGAACAGGTCGAGCGCCCGGGTAAGATTTTCCACCGTGTTGTGGACATAGGCCGCACTTTCGGGATCTTCACAGATGACCAGGTGGTTCAATCCTTCGAACGCCTCGTCGAGGAAAACGGATGAAATCAGGAATGAAGGAGAACTGCCACGGAGGTTTTTGCAGTAGACATGTTGTGTTTCGGACATAGAGAGCCTGTTACCCAGCTGGAACAGGCGGGGGTTGTTGTCCCTGAAAGAAGAAAGCAACGTCTGCAAATTCATATACGCGGGGCAAAGGTAATAATTAGTATTTTTAAAATAAATCATGCCTAATGGTACAACCCTGGCGAACCGGAAAAGTTATCCGCATTCTTGATGAAACTTCTTCCACCCGACGCTTCTGGATTGAGGTACCTGAACTGGAGTCGTTCGATTTTAAACCCGGCCAATTCGTAACCCTGGATTTGCCGATCCACGAAAAACCGAACAAACGATGG